>DUZC01000301.1 GCA_013349735.1 Rhodospirillaceae bacterium | reverse complement strand
CCGGCCGATTGGCCCCAGCAAATCATGGCCGCCCATCTGCAGGATTTGGGTGAAGGGCCTGGTCAGGTCTGCCTGATCACCGAATGGTGCAGGCGCTGGCAAGGGGAAGGCGGTCTTGAAAGCCACAGGGAAATGCCGTTGGGGTCGATCCTTTTGCCAAAGCCCTTGCGGCAATGGCAATGGGATATTGCGCCTAAAGGCGAGCTCTATAAGAAAGAAAGTCTTGTACTTGATGTTGGATGGTACAATCTAAATTCCTGATCAATTTATGGGGTGTGATTGATTTTATTAAAATTCTTCCTAGTCTAATTATAGATATTAAATATTTTTAATTCTAAAGGTGATAGCATAATTTTGGTGGTAAGGAGAGCGCATGACTTGGACGATACGTGCTTTTGGCTCAAGGCGTGCTGCCCCAGAGCTTGAGCGGCCAACTGCTCTGGCTTTACAGGGCGGTGGCGCCTATGGCGCCTTTGCCTGGGGAGTTCTGGATCGGTTGCTGGAAGAGCCAAGCTTTCGTCCCGCTGGCATCAGCGGTGCCAGTGCCGGTGCTGTCAATGCGGTGGTGGCCGCCACCGGCTATCTGACCGCGGGTCGCGAAGGGGCTCGAACCGCCTTGCGCCTTCTTTGGGAGCAAGTGGGCAAGATGTCACTGTTCAGTCCCTTGGGGCTGCCTGGCGCTGGATTGCAATTTGATCTCTTAAGCCGAATTCTTTCGCCCTATCAATTCAACCCCCTGAACATCAATCCCTTGCGGGATGTTCTGAATGATCTGGTGGATTTTGAGAGATTACGGGGAAAAAGCGGCTTTCCTTTGTTTATCAGCGCCACGGATGTGTCCACTGGCACCCAAAGGATATTTCGTGAAACCGAACTGAGCATCGATGTGTTGATGGCCTCGGCCTGCATTCCTTATATTTCCCAGGCCGTGGAAATAGAGGGACGGGCTTATTGGGATGGTGGTTTCAGCAGTAATCCGCCCATTATGCCGCTGGTCCTGGAACTTGGGTGCGGTGAATTGCTGCTGGTAAAGCTGACGCCGGAATGCGAGCCGGCTTTGCCCACAACAGCCCCGGAGATCTTTGCCAGACTGAAGCGAATTTTGTTTAACGCGCCGCTGCTTCACGACTTGGATGCCTTGCGGGAGATGCAGGCTTTGTTGCACCGGACCCGGCTATTGCCCGCTGATTTGCGCCGGTTGCGTGATCTGAAGCTGCGCCAGATTGCCATCGATGACAGTTTTTTCTCCGCGGCCAATGGTTCAGCGCTCGATCCTAATCCGGATCAACTGGCGCGCCTTCACGATGCCGGCAGGCGGGCGGCCCAGGATTATTGGGTTCAGCGTCAGGCGGCAGGTCGCTCATGATCTGTTTGGGGCTGCATGCCGGCGGTGCCGATGCCAGCGCCGCTTTGCTGGTGGACGGACAGCTGGTGGCGATGATGGAGCAGGAGCGGTTTGATCATCAAAAACATTCCGCTGCCTTTCCCACGGACGCTGTTGATTTTTGCCTAAACTTTGCCGGCCTTGCTCTGGCGGAGGTCGATCTGGTGGCCCATGCCACCGATTTGGCCGATGAAGAAATCATGCGGGCCTTGGGGTCCTGCCAAAAGGTGGTGCGGCATCTCCATCATCAGGCCCATGCCGCGTCAGTTTTTCTGACATCCCCTTTTGAACGGGCGGCCATTCTGACTCTTGATGGCTGCGGTGGCGGCATCAGCACCAGTTTGGGGCAGGGTGAGGCGCTGGGAATGACCAGCTTGGTCCAGGTCCCCTGTCCTCATTCTCTGGGGCTGTTTTACGGGGCGTTCACGCAGTATCTTGGCTTTGCCGCCGGGGGCGATGAAGGCAAGACCATGGGGCTTGCCGCTTACGGCCAGCCTCGTTTTCTCGACGCGTTGCGCAGCCTCTGTCGGGTTACCGAGCAAGGTGGGTTTGAACTGGACTTGTCCTGGTTTGCCTTTTCGTCGGGCTGTGGGGGCATTGTTCCCCGGGTGCCAAGCTATTCTGGAAAAATGGTCGAGCGCTTTGGTCCGCCACGTTTGGCTGAAGCCGATATCAAGGAACGGGATGTCGATTTGGCGGCCAGTGTTCAGGCCTTGTTGGAAGAGCGCTGCCAGGAACTTTTGGCGGTTTTGCACCGGCTGACAGGGCTTGATACCGTCTGTCTGGCCGGCGGGGTCGCCTTGAATTGCAGCATGAATGGTCGGATCCGCGCGACCACGCCGTTTCGTGATGTCTTTGTCACGCCAGCGGCCAATGACGCCGGGCTGAGCCTTGGGGCGGCTTTATTGGCAAGTCGGGATCTGGATCCAGGATTCCGGCGTCAAGCCCTGACCCATGCCTATTATGGCAGCGCCCATGATGAGCAGGAGATGGCTCAGGCCCTTGCTCAGCTGGCGCCGGAGGTTCAGGTCTGCCGCCCGCCGCAATTGGCGGAAGCGGTCGCTGACCTGCTGGCCGAACATCAAATTGTCGGCTGGTATCAGGGACGCATGGAATTTGGTCCCCGGGCCTTAGGGCATCGATCCATCCTGGCCAATCCCGGGCGGGCGGAAGCGAAGGATAGGGTCAATGCCAAGGTTAAATTCCGCGAGGGCTTTCGACCTTTTGCGCCGGTGGTTCCCAATGAAGATGCCGACAGCTGGTTTGTGCAAGGGCAAAACCAGCCCTTCATGCTGACGGTTGACCGGGTTCGGCCCGAGCGAAGCCATCAGATTCCGGCGGTAACCCATGTGGATGGCACGGCCCGGGTGCAGACGGTAACGGTGGAACAGAACGCAGGCCTGCACGGCCTTTTGAAAGCGATGGAGCGGCGTAACGGGGTGCCGGTCTTGCTGAATACCAGCTTCAATGTGCGCGGGGACACAATCGTCCGTACGCCAATGGATGCGGTTCGTTGTTTTCTCGACACAGGTATGAACGCGCTGGCCATCGGGCCCTTCCTGGCCGTCAAAACTATTTACTCCTGACTTCTGGCGGCCACGGCTTCTTTAAGAGTCTCAAAGCGGGCCAGCAAACCGTCGCGCAGGGCCAACAGCTGCGGGAAGCCCTGCCGGGCTTGGCGACGACCCTGGCTCTTGGCCAGGTTAATCAGGTCAAGTGCAAAGTCATGGATCTGTTCATGAACATCCCTAAGCGCCGTGAACTCGTCGATCGGACCATATTTCAGCAGGCCCGGGCCGTCATACCAGCGCCCGAAAGCGCAATCGCGTGACGACAAGGGTGGAGGCGGCTGGCTGCCCTCTTCGGCTTCAATAAAAGCGATCAGACGGTCCACCCAGGCCCGGTGCTCCGTTTCCATCGCCAAAAGCGGAAAATCCTCGCGCTTAAGGCGTAAGGCTTCAGGCTTACTCCAACGGGGGTCGGGGCGCCAGGACAAGACCCAGTCAGGAATTTTGTCCGCCGGCATCGGCCGGGCGATGCCGTAGCCCTGGGCACGGTCACAGCCTATTTGCAGAAGCACGATGCCATGTTCGGCGGACTCGACCCCTTCGGCCACGACCTGCCGGTGGAAAATATGGGTAAGGCCGACCACGCCCTCGACGATGGCCAGGTCCTCCAGATCAACGAGCATGGTGCGCACGAAGCTTTGGTCGATTTTTAGCGTTTTGGCAGGCAGCCGTTTGAGATAGCTGAGCGAGGAATAGCCGGTTCCAAAATCGTCCAGCGAGAAGTCCACCCCAAGGTCACTGCATTCCTTGATGATCTGGGCGACACCGGAAATATTCTCAAGGGCGGCGGTTTCAAGGACTTCGCATTCAAGATGCTGTGCCAATTCAGGCGCTACAGAGGCGAGGCTGTGGCGCAGGCGCTCGGTAAAGTCGCCACACTGCAAATGACTGGCGGCAATATTGACACTGACCGAAAGTTTTAGGCCGCTGGCATGCCACACCGCCAATTGTTTGAGCGCCGCGCCGATGACCCATTCGCCTAATGGAACCGCCAGATGCGAGCCCTCGATAACGGGCAGAAACTCACCGGGGGCCAGCAGACCTTGTTGGGGATGGTTCCAGCGAATCAGGGCCTCAGCTCCATAGACGAGGCCGGATCGCATATCAACTTTTGGTTGATAATACAGGCAGAATTCCTGATTATCGAGAGCTTGTTGCAGACGCCCGAGGGCCTCATGCTGTGCGTGTGCCTGACGGTCCTGCTCGGCATCAAACAGATGATAGCGGTTACGCCCGGCCTGTTTGGCAATATACATGGCTTGATCAGCATGGCGGATCAGGGTGTCGGGGTCACTCCCATCATTGGGATACAAAGTGACCCCCATGCTGGCCGACAATTGGATCGGATCGTCCTGGATTGTATAAGGCGCGGCGATGGCCAGCAGCAGTCGATTGATGGCACGATCACATTCCTGTAGCGAGTCCAGACCGGATAACACCAAGACGAACTCGTCGCCGCCCATGCGGGCGATGGTATCGCCACCGCGCAGAAAGGCCCGCAGCCGCTCGGAAACTTCGATCAGGAGACGGTCGCCCAGGGCATGGCCCAGGCTGTCATTGACCGCCTTGAATCCATCGAGGTCGAGAAAGCCGATAGCCAACAAGCTATTGCTTCTTTTTGCCTGAGCCATGGCCTGGGATAGACGATCAGCCAGCAGGACCCGGTTGGGTAGACGGGTCAGCGGGTCATAATGAGCCAGAAGTTCCAAATGAGCCTGTTGTGCCTTGACCTGGGTGATGTCGCTGAAAGTCCCGACATAATGGCTGACCTTCTCATTCGGGTCGGTGACCGCGGAAATGGTCAACAGACAGGGATAGACTTCGCCATTTTTGCGGCGGTTCCAGATTTCGCCACGCCAGAAACCGTGGAGCCCAATCTCGCTCCACATCGACCGATAAAAGTCAGGGTCATGACGGCCCGAGGCCAGCAGGTGCGGGGTATGGCCAATGAGCGCTTCTCTTGGATATCCGGT
>DUZC01000206.1 GCA_013349735.1 Rhodospirillaceae bacterium | reverse complement strand
GGGCAGTCTGATCCGCTATGGCGTTCTGCTGCGACTGGCGGTCGGACAAACGGTAGCGGCTTTTCGTCAGGCGGTGGCCGGACAGTTCGCGGATCAGGCCTGGCAAATCCGTGACAGCAGCGAGGTTGCGCCGGGTCTGACGCGGTTTCTTAACCAGATCACCCTGTTCCTTACCATGGTTGGGTTAACCGCCTTGCTGGTCGGTGGGATCGGCGTGGCCAATGGCGCCGGCGCTTTTTTGGAAAGCCGCCAGTCTACCGTGGCCATTCTCAAATGCCTGGGGGCTTCAAACCGCCAGATCCTCGGGATGCAGGCGCTCGAAGTGGCGGTGCTGGCGATTTTGGGGATTGCGCTAGGTCTGATGGCCGGGGCGCTGGTGCCCTATGTTTTGCTTGATGCCATCGAAAATCAGCTGCCAATGGCTGCACGACGGGGGATATTTTGGCAACCGCTGGCTTTGGCTGGGGCCTTCGGCGGCCTTATCGCTCTTGCCTTTGCGGCGGGGCCGCTGGGCCGGGCGGCCGGCCGCCCGGCGGCGGGTTTGCTGCGTGAAGCCTCGATCGGCCGCGAAAAAAATTCATGGTCGGTTTTGACGGTCATCCTTCTTGCCGGTCTGGCTTTAGCCGGTCTGGCCGTGATCGGGGCGGCGGACCGACGGGCCGCGGCCCAGGTTATTGCCTTTGGCTCTTCAGCCTTGGCGGCCTTTGCCGGCGCGGGGACCGCTTGCCAGTGGCTAGCCGGATGGGCCAGCCGGCGGTTTTCCGGTCTTGCTTTGCCTTGGCGTTTGGCATTATCCAGCCTGCATCGGCCTGGTTCTCCGACCGGCAGGGTCGTGCTGTCGCTGGGCCTTGGTCTGACCGTCCTGACTGCGGTCCTTCTGGTGGAAGCCAATTTGACCGAAGAGGTCAGTCAGCATCTGCCGGCCCAGGCTCCCACCTTTTTCTTTCTCGATATCCAGGATGGCGAGACCGATGTCTTCGATCAGACGGTCGCCAAGGAAGGAGGGCTGGCCGTTAAGCGCGCGGCAATGATCCGCGGTCGGATCACTCAGATCGATGGTCAGCCGGTCGAAAGCCGGCGGGTGGCCGCCGATGCTCAATGGGCGGTGCAGGGCGATCGAGGTGTTTCTATGGCGGCTGTTCAGCCGCAGAACACCAAATTGGTCGCCGGCTCCTGGTGGCCCGCTGACTATCAGGGACCGCCGCTTTTGTCTTTGGATGCCGGGATTGCCCGCGGTTTTGGGCTGGCCGTCGGTCAGACGCTGAGCCTTAATATTTTGGGCCGCGAGCTGACGGCCCGGATTGCCAATCTGCGGGAAGTGGACTGGGCCAGTCTGGCCATGAATTTCACCATCATCCTTTCTCCCAATGCCCTGGCCGGCGCGCCCCTCAGCTGGATTGCCACCGTTCATGCGCCTTTGGATCGCGAAACGACCTTGGAAAGAGCGGTGGTCACGGCCCTTCCCCATGTCTCGTCGATTCGGGTCAAGGAAGCCCTGGACATTGTGCGTCAGGTCATTGCCGGGGCCGGCCTCGTCATTCAGGCTGCGGCCCTGGTAACCTTGGCCGTGGGAGGGTTGGTGCTGGCCGGCGCCATCGCGGCCGGACAGCGCCGCCGTATCCGGGAAACGGTGTTGCTGAAGGTCCTGGGTGCTTCTTTTGCCGATTTGATCGCTGCAGTGGCCCTGGAATATGCCTTGCTTGGCCTGTTTACCGGTCTGCTGGCGGCGCTGATGGGCGGTTTTGCCGGCTGGGCGGTGTTGGTTTTTATCTTAAAGTTGGAGGCGCGGCTGTTGCCCGGGCCGATTCTTGGTGTCGTACTGGCCGGAGGGCTGGTGGTTACCCTGGTCGGACTTGCCGGCACCAGCAAAGCGCTACAAGCCGGGGCGTCTGGGGTTTTGCGGCACCCGACTTGATTTAGCAAGGAATTGTGCCATATCTTGTTGCGGAAATTTTCCTTTGAAATGAGGACCGCATGGCCTTCCAAACTGATCGCAGCGCATGGACGCAAGGACGGACGACGACCGCCGATATCGATGTCGGTCTTCGCCAGTACATGCTTCGCGTTTACAACTATATGGCGTCCGCTTTGGCCCTGACCGGCCTTATGGCGGCAATGGTGGCAGGCAGCCCCACTCTTTGGAGCCTGTTTTTCCAAGAGGGATTGCGGGGCGGTCTGTCGATGACGCCATTGGGGTGGGTGGTGACCCTGGCTCCCCTCGGCCTGGTGATGGCGCTTTCCTTTGGGATCGCGCGGATGCAGGCCAGCACGGCTCAAGCGATGTTTTGGGTTTATGCCGCGCTGATGGGCATTTCGCTGTCTTCGATTTTTATGGTTTACACGGCAACCAGCATTACCCGGGTGTTTTTCATTACGGCGGCGTCTTTTGGCGGTCTTAGCCTTTATGGATACACGACCCGGCGCAGTCTTTCGGCCTTTGGCAGTTTCCTGGTGATGGGACTGTGGGGTCTGATGATCGCCATGGTGGTGAATATGTTTATTGCCAGCTCGGCCCTGCATTTCGTCATGTCGGTGGCCGGTGTGCTGATTTTCGCTGGTCTGACCGCCTGGGATACCCAGAAAATCAAGGAAATGTACTGGGTTGGTGATGGCGGCGAAGTTGCCAGCAAGAAGGCGGTGATGGGCGCCCTGACCCTTTACCTGGATTTTATAAATCTGTTCATCATGCTGATGCGTCTTTTTGGCGACCGTCGCGATTGATGTAGCTTGTTCCGGCCGACGCTCTAACTGTCGGCCGGATTGCTATCCTTCATTATTTCTAAGAAATTCCATGGCCTGGTTAAGCTGGCTCATGCGCTGATGGCTGCCGTAATTGCTATCGGGATGATGGATGGTGGCCAACATACGAAATTTGGCCTTCAAGGTTCGCGCTTCCGGCTCGGCCCCAGGCGGAAAACCCAGGACATGCAGGGCCTCATCGCGATTTCTTACGCCGAGCGTCAAAGGCTCAAAAGCCAGAACCGAAATGATCGTGCGCAATCTTTCCAGCTCTTCCGTAGCGGCCTCGCGCTGTGCCTGGTCGCTGGTCGGTTTGACCGGCTGATTTCCGTCGGCAAGCCGCACCGTTAAGGCCCCGCCATCCATGGCCAGCGCAAGAGCCAATGCCTTGCGAATAAAGGCAATTTCATAGCCGGGAGGCAAGCGGACCTGTAAGCGCGGCTTGCGTCGCCAGGGCCGGCCTTCAGCGGGTCCGGATTTCAGCACGACGGTTTCGCGATCCGCCGAACCGGGTTCGCCCGGATCTTCATAGCTGTCAATAACCGCGCTTGGCAGGACCAGCAAAACCGATCGGGCCAGGTCCCCGACATTGACTTTGCGTTTAGCCGCAAGCGCTTCCACCTTGCTTCGGAAGGGGGATGCGCAGGGAACTGTATAGGAATGTTTTAGGGCGCCGTTGGTCATAATTTTTCCAAAATGGCGGAAAAATACCGCCGTCCCATGTCCTTTGCGTAACGAATAGAAGCCTTTAATCAGAACGTCAACTACAGAAGTTGGCGTATTTCCGCGATCTTAACATCGCCACCTAACGCATTGACTTAAAGAAGAATTAACCTATCAAGAAACCGCCTTCTTTCTCAGGGCATCCCACAGGCCGGCTTGCTGCCACCGCCGACTGGGCTGAACAGAAAAAAATATCTGCAAAAGTAGTTAAGTTGCCCCAGCTTCTAACTGCGTATGAATCAGGTTCCGCAGACTCATTGCTGGATCTTAACCAATGGGTAACGGTTGTCGCCTTTGCGGACCGCAAAACTCCAAAATAGCGGGCCCATTAAAGCCAGTTGGAGCGCAAGGGTTCAAAGTGGCGCATTGCCAAAAAGACAAAGAAAAACCTCTCCCCTAACGTTCGCAGGGGAGAGGAGAAAATTAAAATTGCTCAAAGGAAGGACGAAAAAGCAAATCCGAAGCTTAACCGCTTATAGTTCGCCTTCAATGTCTTCGTCCAAATGCTCCATAACCTCGGCCATATCATCGTCATCTTCGCCGAGATCAGAAGCGTCTTCGATCAAACCGCTTTCATCATCTTCGCCACCATCGATGGCGTCAATATCAGCATCCTCGTCCTCGATGATCTCAAGATCATCCCCCGCAAGCGCGCCGGCCAGCGGCGCTTCCGCCAGTGCCGCCGGGACATTTTTCGCTAATGCCGCTTTGGCTTCACTGGCCGCCTGACGGCGTGGTTTGAACGCCAGCTCGGGTTCGACCACGGCTTTGCATTTCGGGCATATAATCGGCTGCCGCATCAAATCATAAAAATGAGCGCCGCAGCTATGACAGGCCCGCTTTACACCCCATTCCGGCTTTGCCACTCCGGTCCTCCTCGAACTAGCCATACACTGCCCTTTGGGCCATTTGCCACGTTCGCAGGGCCGTGTCAAAACGAAAAAGCGCTGCAGCCTTCGGAAGCGATTGCCGGATGAGCTACCTTGATGGCACCGGCTGTGGTAGGAAGCCTGGATTCAGCGTCACTTCCAAGGCAGGCCCTTATGCCCTCAATGCCCCTGTTTTCTTCCGCAGCGCCACCCTTGGTCGGACAGATCCGGGTGCCGGGCGACAAGTCGATTTCCCATCGCGCCTTAATGTTTGGGGCGTTAGCCTTGGGTGTCAGCACCATCGAAGGCTTGCTGGAAGGGGAGGATGTGTTGCGGACGGCCGCGGCCATGCGGTTGTTGGGGGCTCATGTCCAGCGTCGCCCCGATGGCTGGTGGGAAGTGGCCGGGCGCGGCGTCGGCGGTCTGGCCGAACCGGCCGAGGTTTTGGATATGGGCAATGCCGGAACCGGTGCGCGTTTGCTGATGGGCATGGTCGCCAGCCATCCCTTTACCAGCATCTTTACCGGCGATGCCTCGCTCAGGTCTCGCCCAATGCGCCGCGTTATTGAGCCCTTAAGTCGTATCGGTGCCGGATTCGTCGGACGATCCGGCGC
>DUZC01000180.1 GCA_013349735.1 Rhodospirillaceae bacterium | reverse complement strand
CCTTTCTGCGCCAGGTCCATCAAACCACCCGGCGGGCCCTGTCAAGCTGGCCAGGCCTGGCGCCGCTGCATGGCGAGTTGTGCCGGGCGGTGCTGGCCATCCGTCCGCGACGGCTTTCCCTGCCCGTTGCTGAGCAGTCGGTCGAAACGGTGGTTCTTGGACTGCTGGGGCTGCCCGCCGACGGGCCCCTCTGGGCCTATGTCACAGGCTCCGGTGCCCTTCCCAGCGGGCTCGATAGTCTGGCCTATAAGCCGTTCCTTCCCGTGCCGCTGTGGGGCGAAGCGACCGGCGACGGCCGTGTTTCTCCGCCCGGTTGTGACGATACGGATGAGGAACCAGAGGCCGGTGGCGCCGGCAAGGACGATGCGGCAAGGAAGGCGGCGGCGCGCCGCCAACAGGATCAGGCGGATCGGCAAGACTCGCTGATCTTCAACCGATTTGAAAAAATCCTGTCGCTGGCAGAAATGATCAATGTTAATCGCGATGTCGATGACGACGACGAGGAAAATGCCAAAAAAGCGGCGTCCGACATGGACGAGATTACCTTGTCAAAACATCGCCGCCGCCCGGCGGTCAAGCTTAAATTCGACCTCGACCTCGCCCCCGAAGCGGTGGTGGGGACGCCGCTTGACGGAGAGCGGCTCTATCCGGAATGGGATTACCGTCGTGCCGCCTATCACCGGGATCATTGCCGTGTGGTGACCTCCCTCGCCGCTGAGGAAGGCGAGGGCTGGGTGGCGGATGCTGCAGCCCGGCGGCGCATCCAAAGGGTCCGCCGCCAGTTTGAGGCACTGCGCCCCCGTCATACCCTCTTGCACAGGCAGAATGACGGGGACGACCTGGATCTGGAAGCGGTGGTTCGATCCCGCTGCGATCTGCTTGCCAACGGCATCGGCTCGGACCAGCTGTTCACCCAATTCCGCAAGACCGCCCGCGATCTTTCGGCTTCCTTTCTGGTCGACGTATCTCTGTCCACGGATGCCTGGGTGCAGAACCGCCGTGTTCTCGATGTCGAGAAAGAGGCGCTGACCACTTTGTGCCACGGATTGCAAGCCTGCGGCGACGAATATGCGATCCATACTTTCACGTCGCGCCGGCGCAGCCTGGTCAAGGTCGCCACGGTGAAGGGGTTTGACGAACCGTTTGGCCCGCAAGTGACAAGACGCATTGCCGCTCTCAAACCGGGCTATTACACCCGCATGGGCGCCGCCATCCGCCATGTCGCCAGCTGTCTGGCCGAGCGGCCGCATCGCCATCGCCTGCTGGTTCTCCTGACCGACGGCAAGCCCAATGACGTCGATCATTACGAGGGGCGTTATGGCATCGAAGACAGCCGCAAAGCCGTGCAGGAAGCAAGGCGCGCCGGGATCGCCGTATTCGGCGTTACCATTGACCGCAAAGCCCAGGATTACTTTCCACAGCTATTCGGTCGCGGCGGCTACGCTATTATCGACAGCATCGCCAGTCTGCCGGCGGCTCTGCCGAAAATCTATCGCCAACTGGTGAGCCTATGACCGCGGCTCAGCTGAATGACGGCGAAGATTGGGGGGCTCTGTCGGAATTGCCCGGAAACCCGATGATCTGGGTGCTGATCCTGTCTGAATTGGTGGTTTTCGGCATCTTCTTTGTCGCCTTCGCCTTCACGCGGGCCTTTCATGTCGCCGTCTTTGAGTCCGGCCAGGCCCATCTCGACCGCCTGCATGGTGGGATCAATACCGCCGTCTTGCTGACCAGCGGCCTCGCCGCCGCCCTGGGCCAGAGGGCCATCGGCAAAGGGCTGGTTGGTCGCTGTCGCGGGTGGCTTTTCATCGCCGGTCTCGGTGGCCTTCTGTTCCTCAGCATAAAGCTGATCGAATATGCCGATTTGTTCACCCAGGGGTTCGGCCTGGAGACCAACAGCTTCTTTACGTTGTTCTTTCTGATGACAGGGTTCCACGCCCTGCATCTGCTGCTGGGGCTCGTCCTGCTTGGTATCGTCGCCCGATATTGCACTGCCGCCAATGTCGAGACGGCGGCCGCCTTTTGGCATATGGTGGATCTGATCTGGGTGCTGCTTTATCCCTTGGTCTATCTTATCCAATGAGCGGCGAGCGGGATCTGTTGGCCTGCTGGGCGGTTCTGATGGCCCTGACCGGTTTGTCGCTGACCGCCGCCAATGCGGCCGGTGTCGTCGCCGCCATTGGCCCCACTGCCGCGGCCCTGGTTCTTGCCGCCGGTCTCTTCAAGGCGCGGCAGATACTCTGGTGTTATCTTGGGCTGAAAGATGCCCCGGCCACTTGGCGAGCGCTTTTTCTTGTTTTCCTGGTTCTGCTCTGCGGGCTTATTTTTGCGGCCTTTCTTCTGGGTTTGACACAGAATGGAAGGGCTGGGGCATTGTAGGGTCGCTTTCAAATAATATCTGTTGAACCGCCTTTCTTTCCGGATCCGCGCGCAGAAAATGGCAAAAAAATTCCCCTTGCATCCAAAGCATCCCGAAAGAATTTGTTGGGGATGCGACAAATATTGCCCGGTTGGCTCGCTGGGCTGTGGGAACGGCTCCGGCCGCACGCAGCATCCGGCCGAGATGCTTGGTGATGATTGGTATCTTTGGGGGGATTGGGGCATAGAGCCGACAAGCGAGGGCGAAGAGAGCGCCGACTGAGTTATCCAGACGTTAGAGTTTTTCGCATTTTGACTGAATCAAAAAGCTGAAAAACTCTTAAGCCCGAGCGGCGCCTGAGCATTGAAAAATCGGAGATTTTTCGTTCGCACAGGGGTCCTAGAGTGCTTCAGTTTAAAACTGAAGCACTCTAGGACCGAAGTCCCTGCCGGCCGGTGCGACCGCTTAAGTCGTCAACAAAGCGTCGAAATAGGCGATGGTCTTCTCCAGGCCGGCTTTGAGGGGCACCTTCGGCTCCCACTGCAGCGACTCGCGTGCCAGCGTGATATCCGGGCGCCGCTGTTTCGGGTCATCCACCGGCAAAGGGGCAAAGCTCAGAGAGGACCGCGAGCCGGTCAATTCTATGGTCAGTTCCGCCAGTTCGCGCATGGTAAATTCCGTCGGATTGCCGAGATTGACCGGGCCGGTCAAATCCGGTGGGCTGGCCATCAGCCGACAAAAAGCTTCAATCATATCATCGACATAACAAAAAGATCGGGTCTGTGAGCCGTCACCATAGATGGTCAGAGGCTGTCCCTGCAGGGCCTGCACAATAAAATTCGAGACGACCCGTCCGTCATTGGGATGCATGTTTGGACCGTAAGTATTAAAAATACGGGCGACTTTGATGTTGGTCTGATGCTGCCGGTAATAGTCAAAAAACAAAGTCTCGGCGCAGCGCTTGCCCTCATCATAGCAACTCCGCGGTCCGATCGGATTGACATTGCCCCAGTAACTTTCTGTCTGCGGATGAATGGCCGGGTCTCCGTAGACTTCGGAGGTGGAGGCTTGAAATATTCTCGCCCGGGTGCGTTTGGCCAAACCCAGCATATTGATGGCCCCGTGGACCGACGTCTTGGTGGTTTGCACCGGATCGAACTGGTAATGGACCGGCGAGGCCGGACAGGCCAGATTGTAGATTTCGTCGACCTCGACATAAAGCGGGAAGGTGACATCGTGGCGCATCAATTCAAAGCGCGAATGATCCAGTAACGCCGTAACGTTGCTTCGACGCCCGGTAAAGAAATTATCGACGCAGAGGACCTCATGGCCATTCTCAATCAGACGATGGCAAAGATGTGAGCCAAGAAAACCGGCGCCACCGGTGACCAAGATCCGTTTTCCATTCATTTGATGCACCAGCCCTCAATAAAACTTAAGCCATCTATAACGTGTCTTGCCGGAAATTGACCAATATTTCCGCCATATCGGTCCGTCCTTCGCTCTGCAATCCCTCCAGCACGGACTTCTGATCCTCGGCGGAGCGGTTCTGGCTCATCTTCCATTTCCCCTGCAATTGGACAATGGTCATCTTAAAACCAACGATTCCCTTAAGCTGGGCCTGCCGATAGTCCTCGGGGGCTTCGTCGAGCGCCCAAGGCGAGGGCCGGCCAGCCTCATGGCGTTCGGTGAGTTTGCGAACCACGGTCAGCAAGGACGGGGTGTCATCAAAAAAGCTGAGAGGGCCGCTCGCATGCACCGCCACATAATTCCAGGTCGGGACGACGCGTCCGGTGGTCTGTTTGGTCTTGTACCAAGAGGGCGTAATATAGGCGTCCGGTCCCAGGGCGATGGCCAGCGCCGGGCCGCCCGGGCTTCGCCATAGGGGATTGGCCCGGGACAGATGGCCGTAAAGGGTGCCTTTGTCCCCCTCGGCAGGATCGAGCAGCATGGGAAGATGGTTGGCCTCCGGCCCATCAATCCCAAGCGTGACCAGGGTCATCAGTCCGGCCCGGCTAAGAATGTCCTGCAGGATTTGCAGCCGATTTTCCTGAAATTGAGGCGGGTTGAACATTGGCCCTCTTGTCAGATGGAAGCTCAGCGCTGCCGGCGGCCCTTTTTCGTTTGCGGCGCCAGGGGCGGACGGCTGTCGCGAAAGCTCAGCGGCCCTTCTTTAGCCGGGGCGACGAGCCCAAGCTCCTGCCGCTCAAGGCGCTGCAATTCATCGCGCAGCCGGGCCGCCTCTTCGAATTCCAGATCGGCCGCCGCCGCGCGCATCCGCTTTTCCAACTGCGCCCGGTAGGATTTGAGATCTTTGCCGACGCGGTGGCTGTCGGTCAAGCCGCCGGTGTCGATCGTCAGATAGTCCTGTTCGTAAACGCTGTCGAGAACGTCGGAAATAGATTTTCTGATGCTTTCCGGCGTGATGAAATTGGCGATATTGTAAGCCCGCTGCTTCTCGCGGCGCCGATTGGTTTCGTTGATGGCATAGATCAGCGAGTCGGTCTGGCGGTCGGCATAGAGCAAAACGCGGCCGTCGAGATTGCGGGCCGCCCGCCCGATGGTCTGCACCAAAGAGGTTTTGGACCGCAGAAACCCTTCTTTATCGGCGTCGAGGATGGCCACCAGGGCGCATT
>DUZC01000268.1 GCA_013349735.1 Rhodospirillaceae bacterium | reverse complement strand
TCTGACGATGAGGATGCCGAACGGGTGATTGGCGTAGCAGGCATGCCCATACTCAACGGAGCCACCGGGTCTTCAGGACTGGAGAGCCGTATCCGGGAGATCCGGCTGCTGAATTTCGGGTGCTCCGTGCCGGCGTTTTGTTGATGGCCGGCGAGACGCCGGCCCTACTGCATTGATTCATGAGACACGGATTTGATCGGATCACAGCGAATGAACGCGGATTATTCCATTGCGCCTTTGGCGCCATTTTTTTAATCCGTGCGTATCCGATGTCATCTGGGAATCCGTGTCGAATTCCTTTGAATTTCGGGTGCTCCGTGCCGGCGTTTTGTTGGCGGCCGGTAAATTAACCACGAAGCGCCCGCCGTCGGCGGGCTACGCGAAGGACGCGAAGGAGACACAAACTGTGGGTGCGGTTTCCTCTCTTCGGGACCATCACCCTGCCGTCACGGATGTCTTTGAATTTCGGGTGCGCCGGCCTCTGTGCCGGCGTTTTGTTGATGGCCGGCGAGACGCCGGCCCTACTGCATTGATTCATGAGACACGGATTTGATCGGATCACAGCGGATGAACGCGGATTTGGAGTGCACCCCTTGTCTGAGACAAGAAACTACGGACATGGTTGTAATTGAACCTGTCTGGGGTGCTGTGCAGCACCCCAGACAGGTTCGGCGAATATCATCTCATACTCATTTGGTGGGCGGTAGCCCAAGGCCGAGTGTAGCCGCTTCCGATTGTAGACATTTTCCAAGAACTCCGAGATTTCAGCCCGAGCATGTTCGATGTTGCGGTAGGTACGCCCATCGACCTCTTCTTGCTTGAGTGTTTTCATGAAACCTTCAGCCATCGCATTGTCATAGGGACATCCGGCTCGGCTCATGCTTGGCTGGATGCCATTCTCGGAGAGAGCGGCGATGTAGTCTGAACAGGCATATTGAACGCCTCGATCGGAATGATGAACGAGGGCACCTGCAATCACCGTTCGGGAAGCCAAAGCAATTTGAAGAGCTGCCAGGGCAAGTGATGCCTTCAGATGATCATCAAGGGACCAACCTACGATCTTCCGGCTGAAGGCGTCCAATATGACCGCTAGGTACCCGAAGCTCGGCAGACACTATGCCCCGTTGAGGGGAGCCCTGAGCAAAACTTTATGCCCGGGGTTTTGCCCCAGTTACCGCTCGGGCTTAAGAGTTTTTCAGTTTTTTGCATCAGTCAAAATGCGAAAAACTCTAAGAGTCGTAGGCGACCACCGAAGTTACCGGCACATCCAGCTGGGCGCGGCCATTCAGAAAACTGAGCTCGATGATACAGGCAGCGCCGCAGACCGTTGCCCCCATCTGGCGCAATAAATGGATGGTGGCTTTCAAAGTCCCGCCCGTGGCCAGAAGATCATCCAAAACCACCACCCGCTGGCCTGGCTTCACGGCATCCTCTTGCATTTCGATGATATCGGAACCGTATTCCAAAGCATATTCGTGGCGGACGGTCTTGCCGGGAAGTTTGCCTTTCTTTCGGGCCATGACAAAACCGCATCCCAATTTCAGGGCCAAAGGCGCTGCCACCAGAAAGCCACGCGACTCGATACCCACCAGCAGGTCCGGTTGTTGCGCGCGGACCGCATTCGCCAGCCGTCCCATGGTGACTTGCCAGGCATCGGCATGGGCGAGCAGAGTGGAAATATCGTAAAATAGGATGCCTGGCTTGGGAAAATCCGGGATCTGCCGGATATGGTTCTTAATATTCATGGGGCGGGTTCCTTCGTGGTAAGAGTCTGGCACCGTTCAATTCTGCGGCGGATGCTATCCGGAATTGGCCGGACTGTCACGACGCTGCACAGCATCGCCGCAGTTGACCCCAGGCGGCGTTCATGGGAGGAGAAGGCGATGAAGCGAATTCCTCTTCTGATGAGCGCCTTGCTGCTTTGGCACGCCGTGACGGCCGGTTCCGGCTGGGCTGCTGACGGCCCGTCCCGTCAGCTGATCCTTGGCAGCGGCGAAGTGGCCGGTATGTTTTATCCGGAAGCGGGGGCCATTTGCCGTCTGATCAACAAAGACCGCTTGCGCCATGGGCTGCATTGCCTTGTGGAACCCACCGGGGGATCAATGGCCAATTTGGCAGCCTTGCAGGCGGGCGATCTGCAATTGGCAATTGTACAGTCCCGCATTCTCGGCCAGGCCGTGGGCGGCAGTGGCGCTTTTGTAAAAGCGCCACTGCCGGGACTGCGCGCCTTGCTCAGTCTGCATGCCGAAACCGTTCTGGTAATGTTGGCTCCGTCATCGCGGATCAAGACGGTGGCCGAATTGAAAGGCAAGCGGGTTAATCTTGGGCAACCCGGCAGCTTTCAGCGCGGGATGGGCGAAGCCTTATTAGGCGCGGCAGGGCTGGCCGCCACCGATTTAGGGGCCGTGCTGGAAATCGAGCCGGACCGGGTGGTCAAAGCACTTTGCCGCAATGAAGTGGATGCGGCCGTTTTTTCCGGACTCAATCCCATCAGCGAAGTACAGGACGCCATCGACGACTGCGGCGCCCGCATTCTTTCTTTGAAGGATGGGGTGATGGACAGTTTGCTCAAAAGCAATCCCGCCTATGTTCGTCAGTTGATCAGTGAAGACATCTATCCGGGCCTGCCGGAAAACATCGTGACCATCGGACTCCGTGCCGTTCTGGTGACCACCGATCAACTCAGTGGCGATGCTGGCTATGCCGTGGTGCGGGCGATCTTCGAAAATCTGCCCGCCTTCAAAGCCATGCATCCCATGTTGGAAACACTGAACAAAAAGCAGATGAGCCGGGATGCACTGGTCGCCCCCCTACACGAGGGCGCCCAGCGCTATTTCCGGGAAAACGGGCTGCCATAAAAAATCAGTTCAATTGCACTCTGGCTTGCCTTTGATCGCCTTCAGAAAGGCAACCATATCCTTGCGTTTTTGCTCATCCTTTAACTGAAAGAACATGGCGTTCTTAAGGTCAGAGCCATTGATCTTGGTCAGGAAAGCTTTCGGATCAGCCAGATATTCAAAAATATTTGTTTCGTTCCAGACCAGCCCTTTGCCGGCCGCCATATTCATCGCTTCAGAATATTTCGGGAAGTCCTTACGGGTGACCGCTTTCTCGCCAAAGACGTCGTGGATGTTCGGCGCTGTCGGACGGGAAGGCTTATCGGCCTCTAGGGCATGGCAGGCCTTGCACTGGTTCGAGACCATTTTTCCTGCCTGAGCCGCCGCCGGCAAATTACATTCAGCCGCCCAAACCGAACCGGTCGCCAGCAAAGCCAAGAACAAACCACCCGCCATCGATTTAATGAACATCAAGCTTCTCCGAAAAGATTGGTAAATTTCGAACAGCATTATCGGGGACTATCCTATTCGAGGCAACCGGCAAGAAGCGAGAGGCTGGCGCATTTATAAGGATCCCGGACCCGGCCCCACCCTGACAAAAGTTGACAGAAGTTTCTTTTTTGGATACATGCTTGCCGGTTGCACTTTCTTGGATGACCGGCATGGCCGCAGCGTTCGCCCTTACCCCCCTTTGCACTCTGGTCCTAGGCGGCCTCGTCCTGGCGGGTTGCGACGCGCCTCCGCCAAAGTCACCTCAGAAAATCAGCGTCCCCAAAGGAGAGAATGCTCTGGATCTGTTGCTGCGCAAGGCTGAGCAGGAGCAAACTCAGGCCCCGCCTAAGCCGAAATTGCTGGCCACCCCCAGGGCGGTAAACTTCTCCCACATCTCTTTCGGCGACACTGCCAGCCGGGTCATTCAACTCACCAATGCCGGCAATGGCACAGCAAAGACATCCCCGCCCTATCTTTTTCCACCCAGCCCGGCCTTCCTTCTGGCCGGTGACTGTGTTGACAAAATGGAAATTCCTCCGGGGCAAAACTGCGATCTTGAACTGGCCTTTCAACCCACCGTCATCGGCCCGGCCAATGCAGAACTGCGTTTGGACTATGACGGCCCCGACAGCCCTCTCCGCATTGCGTTGTCCGGAGTGGCCCAGAAATCCAATTCCGGTTCGGAGCCATCGACCGCGCAGGCCCGCGCCGCTTTGGCCTTCGCCCGTATCCGCCAGGAGGGCGGCCTGCAGCTGGAAACGCCACCCTCAGCAAGCCCCCAAACCTCTTTGGTCGGCAGTCCGGACTATCAGGATGCCGGCCTGCCTGGAGAGGTCTCGACCTTGCCGGTCGACCGCCAAAGGGTCATCACCGCCGATCGCTATATTCCCGCTGTCCTGGAAAACAGCATCGACAGCCAATTGCCGGGCCGCGCCATTGCCGTGGTGGACCATCCTGTCTATGGCGCCGTCGGACGAACCATCCTGATCCCAGCCGGATCGCGGGTCATCGGCAGCTACCGCGCGCAGGCCAAAGCCGGTCAGGCCCGCCTTGAGATCAGTTGGTCCCGGATCCTTTGCCCAAATGGTGTTTCCATCAATATCGACGATGGCAGCACGGATGTGATGGGACAGGCCGGGATTCCAGGCCAATTGGATAGCCGCTTTGTAGAAAAATACGGCAGTTCTCTATTGACCAGTGTGGTGGCAAGCGCGAGTGAGGCGGCGCTCAGCAGCAATAGTGTGGCGACGGTAACACCGCTGGGGGGCACCACCCAGACTCTGAACGGCAGAGACCGCGCGGCACAAAGACTGGGCAATGATTTTGACGACCTCGCACGACGCATGATCCTTGAAAACACGGATATTCGCCCGGTTCTGATGGTGGCGCGGGGAACCCGACTGACCATCATTCCCAGCGAAGATATCTGGTTGCAGGATGCCCGGCATCTTCGGCCCATTTCCCAGCCAAAAGGGAAAAACCTTTCCCCACGCCCGCCGGACGCGCTGGCCCAGATGATCCCCGGCCTGATAGAAACCGTTGCCGAAAACCCGGCGATCCAACGGCTGGCGCCGCAGTCGGCGCAACAGATCCTGCAATCGAGCCTTCTTCAGCAATTGCGTGACGCCAATCTCGCAGCGCCGTCAGCACCGCCACGTCCCAACCCGGC
>DUZC01000214.1 GCA_013349735.1 Rhodospirillaceae bacterium | reverse complement strand
AATCCTGGTTGTGGTTGGTGGCGCTGCCGCGCTCATCGCCGCCCCAATAGGCCAGCAGTTCGGCCATGGGCATACCGCGCCATAATTGGGCGCCCTGGTGGCGAAATGCCGGTAAAAGCACGTCATCAGCAGCCATCGCCGCCCCGATGCCGATGCCGACCGCCTCTTCGCCCAGAGCCTGGGCATAAGTCCCAAGCCGGCCAGTCCTTTGCAGAGCCACGGCCTTGGCATCGAACAGCCGCAACCGCATCATGCCGCGATAAAGGCCAATCAATTGCTTAGGGTCCCTGGCCCAATCGGGAAGGGCGCGCTGCAGCCGCCCCTTGGCATCAAGAAAGCGGGTAAAGTCGATGGTGAAGGCAGCGTTATTGGCCAAGGGCATTCCTTTCTCAACCGACCGGCATTCAATTATAATGCATTCTTGAAAAAGCCGTGCGTCCCAACCGTAATCAAAGAATAATTCTTGCCAATCCGCAATTCACCCATACCCACAAAATATTGATTCACCACGAAGACACGAAGCACACGAAGACATATAAACCCGCCATAGGCTTCTACCCTGCCTCCAGGCCAGCAGATACCATCGGAAAGAACTGGTTACGCCGTTGGTGCACGCGACATCTTCGTGTATTTCGCGTCTTCATGGTGCATTTCACCCTCTCTCTCGCGCGCAACATATAGTAAGTGAGGCCGAAAAGCGGATAGGCCAAGAATAATTTATTTCGGCCAGCTGTTAATCAGCGCTTTTTTCTTTTTAACGGCAGCTTTGTCGTCGGTCGGCAAAGAACTGCCGGTCTGTTTGACCAGGGCGCCGGCCTTAGCCTTGCCATCGATCCAAACCTGACAGCTGGGCCAGCCGGTGTCGCGGAAGAAATAGGTTTCGCCCGGGCGCGCCAGCTTTTTGCGATCAATCAGCAAATGGCGATGGGTCGGAGGAACCATTTGCAAGGCGGCCGGACCCGCTGGATCGGTAAAGCGGGCGATCAGACGGTTTTGCGCCAGGCTGGCGAAATCGCCGAGACGACAGGCATTGGTCAAAAGGGGATCGGCTGTGCCCGCCAACCAGTAGGGTTGATCCCTGGTTACCACCACCAGCCATTCATGTTCATCCAGGCTTGGCAAATGAAAGAACGCCCCGGGCCCGGTCAGCGGTTCCTCCCCCGGCGCCGATCGCGTTGCAGAGGGCTGCTCGGCCGGCGGCAAATTCGACAAAGGCGGCCCGGCTGCCCGGGCCAGACCGTTTCCATAAAGAGCGAAGAGCCCGGCCAGGATCAGCCGAATTACCAGCGCATCACCTGCACCGGTTTCTTTGACTTGTTGTCGGTTCCGCCCAACTGGCTGACGGCTTGGATTTTGTCTCCCTGCTGCCCGATCAGCTTGCTCATCAACACCCATTCTTTCACCATCATGAATCGGGGTGCCAGGAACTGGTAGGTACGGCGCAAAAGATCCGGGTTTTCCGGCGATATTTTCATTTGCGCCGTCGACCATTGTTCCAGGATATCGTCCCAGGCCAACAGACGCATGTACAAATCGTCACGCTTGTCGCGGATATAGGCGATTTGCGCCTGAAGATTGCGAAGCACCGACAGAATTTCACCGGTCTGGGCATCCACTTCAAGAAACATCTCGTTCAGTTCGGCAACGGCGCGTTCGCCCAGCCTGGCCACCTGATCGGCAATCTCCATGACACTGCGTTCGCGGCCATAAAGGCGGCGCAGGGTCTGGATCTTTTCTTCCATTTCACAGATGCGCCGGTAGCGGATACGCAAGGCTTCGATATAGGCCAATTCATGGGCCAATTGCTGGACATGATCGATTACTTGTTCTTTGTTGTCGCGACCAAGGCCAAGCTTTTCCGCGGCCTCGCCGAAGGCCTGGTTCACGGTTTTTTTGATCGCCGGATCGTCGGCCAGTTGCAAAAGTTCGTCAGGATCAGTGATGACGGACTGTCCACCGGTCATCCAGTTCACCAACTGCACGCTGATGCGCTGATAGGCGATCTTGATATGACGTTCCGTCAGATCCCAGGAGGCTTCGCGGGTCACCAACTCTTTTGGCAGGGGATCGCCAATGGTCAGGCCTTTGACGAATTTCAAACCTTTGGCCACGGTATCCAGCATTTGGCCATCCGCGCTTTCGTCCGGGATCTTGAACTCCCGCTTAATGCCCTTGAAGGTCATGGAAATTGGATTTTTGGCGTATTTAACGATCATCACCGGCTCGTTCGACTGATCGGAAAGCTGGAAATGGACGTCTTCAAGCTTATTGAAGAACCAATGTTCGAAAACCACGCGCGGATAGTCTTCGCCGGCACTGGCTTCTGCCGGAATGGGAAGTGGTGTTACGGATGCAGCATCATCACTCATTAAGGTGCGATCTTAACACAAATTTGTTTGCCTCGTGAAATTCTCTTCTTTTGGACCTGTTGTAAAGAGCTTGAAAATTGCCTGATTGTGCCAGGGCAAGCCCGGCGGCATCGAGAAAGAAATTGCGACCAAGGCGGACATCGCAGATGCTGCGTTCAGGCGATGATGCCGGACTGGTTTTAGGGGTGGGGCGATGGGGGATCAAAAGCGGGGCCATCACAGCCATGAACAGCGGGTGCAGGCCGAACATGCCGACGATTTTGATGAAGAACTGGAAATGGAGTTGAATGACGAGGGCGATGACCGCATGGCCCGTCTGCTCGGCCAGGTCTCGTTTGATGGCGCCGATCCGGAAACGCAGGCCAGACATCATTATTTCAAGGAACTTTTTCGGCTACAAAGCGAACTGGTCAAATTGCAAGATTGGGTCGTTGACCAAAAACTGAAGGTCGTCGTTTTGTTTGAAGGCCGCGATGCGGCCGGCAAAGGCGGGGTTATCAAGCGGATCACGCAAAGACTGAACCCCCGGGTCTGTCGTGTCGCCGCTTTGCCCGCACCCAACGAGCGAGAGAGGACACAATGGTATTTCCAGCGCTATGCCACGCATCTGCCGGCGGCTGGGGAAATCGTGCTGTTTGACCGCAGTTGGTATAATCGCGCCGGTGTTGAGCGGGTGATGGGGTTCTGTAGCGAAAATGACGTGGAAGAGTTTTTCCGCTCGGTCCCCGAGTTCGAACGTATGCTGGTGCGTTCAGGGATCATTCTTATCAAATATTGGTTTTCCATTACCGATGATGAGCAGCATTTCCGCTTCCAGATGCGTATCGACGACCCCATCAAACAGTGGAAATTGAGCCCGATGGATTTGGAATCCCGTCGCCGCTGGGAACAATACACCAAAGCCAAAGAGGAAATGCTGGAGAGAACCCATATCCCCGAGGCGCCCTGGTGGGTGGTGGAAGCGGTGGATAAAAAGCGGTCCCGGCTGAATTGTATCAGCCATTTCCTGGGGCAGATCGCTTACCGTGAGGTCGAGCGCCCCCCCATTGTTCTGCCCGAACGCGTGCACAATCCCGATTATGTCCGGCAGCCTTTGCCCAAAGAATGGTTTGTTCCAAACATCTATTAGGGATGTCCTTTGCGAGGACGATGTTCACGTCAGATTAAACAATTCCGTTTAGCCTGGACGGATGACCGATCTCGCTGAAATGAAAACCATGGCGGAAATGATCCAGCAGGTTCGGGTTATTCTCGCCGTCGTGCGCCAGAAGGCCGTGGTGCGCGGCATCGACAAAGGCGTGGAACTGGCAAAACAGGCGGATCAGCTTTTATTGGAGCTTTTGCGGCTGGAAACGCATTGAAATGACGAGGCGTCTGCCCCGGATGAAGCGAGGGCGGCCGGTAAAAAAAGACGACAGCGAAGGCTACACTAAACAACCTCCACCACCAGGGTCGGTTTGCCATGGCGCGTATGAAAGAAGACTATAAGTCTCTGGCTGGCCCACAAAAGGCGGCGATCTTGATGCTGTCCCTGGGCGAGGAGCAGTCATCGCGCCTGTTCGCCATGATGGGCGACGAAGAGATTAAAGAAATCTCGCAGGCCATGGCCAGACTCGGTTCTGTGAATGCCGGCGTGGTGGAACGGCTGTTTGTCGAATTTGCGGATCAGATTTCTTCCACCGGTTCTCTGGTGGGTTCGGTGGATAACACCGAACGTCTGCTGCTCAAGACCATGTCAAAGGAACGTGTCGATCTGATCATGGAAGAAATCCGTGGTCCGGCCGGTCGTACCATGTGGGACAAGCTGGGCAATGTTCATGAAACGGTTCTGGCCAATTATCTGAAGAATGAATATCCCCAGACCGTGGCGGTGGTGTTAGGCAAGATCAAGCCGGATCATGCCGCCCGTGTGCTGTCGATGTTGCCCGAAAATTTCGCCATGGAAGTGATCATGCGGCTTTTGCGCATGGAGGCGGTGCAAAAAGAAGTGTTGGATGGTGTCGAAAAGACGCTGCGCACCGAGTTCATGTCCAACCTGGCGAAAACCGCCCGGCGTGATGCGCATGAATTGATGGCCGATATTTTCAACAATCTCGACCGCAATGCCGAGAACCGCTTCATGAGCGCTTTGGAAGAGCGTAACCGGGAATCGGCGGAACGCATCAAGGCGCTGATGTTTACCTTCGAAGACCTGGTGCGGATCGATATGGCCGGGATCCAGGTGCTGCTGCGCAATGCCGAGAAGGACAAACTGGGCATGGCTTTGAAGGGGGCTTCGGATGCGGTCAAGGAACTGTTCTTCAAGAATATGTCCGAGCGCGCTGGCAAAATGCTGCGTGAAGACATGGATGCCATGGGGCCGGTGCGCTTGCGCGATGTCGATCAGGCACAAAGCGTGATCGTGGCCATGGCCAAAGATCTGGCGGCCAGTGGCCAGATCGTCATTTCCGAAGGCCGCGACGCCGACGAGCTGGTCTATTAGAGTGCATCAGTTTTAAACTGAAGCACTCTAGGGCCCCTGTGCGAACGAAAAATCTCCGATTTTTCAATGCTCAAGCGCCGCTCGGGGTAACAGGGGCAAAACCCCGGGCATAAAGTTTTGCTCGGGACTCATCTTTGGTTGAATCTCCGGGTT
>DUZC01000188.1 GCA_013349735.1 Rhodospirillaceae bacterium | reverse complement strand
TGACGGCCGTAGATGCCGGAACCCGGGCCTGCCGTTTCATGGTCCAGGATATGATCGGGGCGGTTTTACCTGCCTTCCGCCGGACCCAGTCCTGGGGCAATAACCTGTTGGCGACCGGCATCGCGGTTGCGATGTGGGGCTATATTCTCTACACCGGGGTCGTCGATCCTTTGGGCGGGATCAACACGCTCTGGCCGCTGTTCGGCATCGCCAACCAGATGCTGGCCGGCGTCGCCCTGATCATGTGCAGTGTGGTGCTGTTTAAAATGAAGCGGCAACACTATGCCTGGGTGACCATGTTTCCTGCCTCATGGCTCCTGATCTGCACCTTGACGGCGGGCCTGCAAAAAGTCTTCAGCGACAGCCCGGCCATTGGCTTCCTGGCGCAAGCCAAGAAGTTTGGCACGGCACTGGCAGAAGGCAAATTAGTGGGGCCGGCCAAAACCATGGAGCAGATGAATCAGATTGTCTTTAACGCTTATGTTGATGCGTCCCTGGCCATCGGCTTTGTGTTGGTGGTGCTGTCCGTACTGTTCTACGGCATCCTCTCGGTGCGCAAGGCCATGAGTAATGACCTGCCGACGGCGATTGAGGCGGGTGGACCGCAGGAGGTTGGTCATGCGTGATCTGAAAGGGGTTTTCCGTCAAATTCAACAGGCTGGCCGGATGTTGGTGGGAATGCCGGATTACGACAATTATGTCGCCCATCTTCAGTCTCATCATCCTGAAGCGCAGGCCATGAGTTACGAGGAATTTTTCCGCGAACGTCAGCTCAGCCGTTACGGCGGGGGAGTCGGCAAAATCAGCCGCTGCTGCTGAAGAAAGCCCCGTCGCGGCATGTTGTTACGGGCCGCGACGGGCTAATTTTATTGCAGACGCCGGCGCAGATGCTCGCAAACCGTCTGCAGAATTTTGATGCGGGCGAAGCTCTTGTCGTTACCCTCAACCAACACCCAGGGGGCTTCCCGCGTGCTGGTCCGTTCGACCATATCATTGACGGCTATATTGTATTCGTCCCATTTGGCACGGTTGCGCCAGTCTTCATCGGTTAATTTCCAGGCCTTATAGGCGATGCTTTCTCGCTCTTTAAAGCGCCGATATTGTTCGTCCTTGGTGATGTGAATCCAGAATTTGACCAGGACGGTGCCGTGCTGGACCAGTTGCTCTTCGAACTCGTTGATTTCGGCATAAGCCCGCAACCATTCCTCGGAGAGCGCGAACCCTTCGATGCGCTCGACCAGCACCCGGCCATACCAGCTGCGATCAAACACCCGCAGCCGTCCGGCCCTGGGAACATGCCGCCAGAAGCGCCATAAATAATGTTGCGCCCTTTCCTCGTCGGTCGGTGCGGCAAAAGGGATGACCTGATAGGTCCGCGCATCCAGTCCGGCGGTCAGCCGGCGGATGGCACCACCTTTTCCGGCGGCATCCGAGCCCTCAAAGACCAGCAGGGTGGAGACCCCGCGCTCGCGGGCCTGATGCGCCAGTAGTGCCAGTTCGGCCCTTGCCTTTTTAAGGGCTAGGCCATATTCAGCTTTGTCCAGCTTTTGCGACATGTCGAGCGTATCAAGCACGGTCAGGCCCTGGATCTGCCCCCCATCGGCAATATTGACCGAAGCGCTTTTCCCGCGCTTGCCTTTGCCCTTTTTCGAAGCTTCGGCCTCGGCGGCTTTTTCCATGGCGCCGCGGGCTTCATGCAAGACGGCGAGCTCTGCCGTCCGCTGCGCATTGGCGCTGGCTCTGGCCTCGGCGATCACCTTAAGTCTTGCCTTGCGTTCGACCATATGGGCGCGAATGGTGTCGCGCAGGGTGGTCAGTACCGTAAGACTGCGGAAGCGGACATCCTCGCCTTCGACGATCTCCCAGCGGGCCTGGCCGGTGCCGGTGCGACGCAAGGCCCGTTCAGCGCTGCCAGTGAAGCGTTCGTACAGTTTCCAGTTCTTCCAATCCTGCTTGCTGACCCGCCAGCTTTGCAAGGGGTCCTTCTCCAGGCTTTTCAGCCGACGCTTTTGGGCATCCCGGCCGAGATGCATCCAGAATTTGAGAATCAGAGCCCCGTCATCGGCCAGCATTTTCTCGAAAGCGAGAATGCGGTCCAGGCGGCGATCAAATTCGGCGGTGCTGATTTCTCCATGCACATGCTGAAGGATCGGCTGCGAATACCAGCAACTGAGGAACAGTCCGATTTGTCCCCTGGGCGGCAAATCCCGCCAGAACCGCCAGGCCTCAGGACGTTCACGTTCTTCGTCCGAGGGCGTGCCATAGGCCCGGGTCACAATCCACCGCGGATCCATCCATTCATTGATCAGATTGACCGATTCTCCCTTGCCGGCGCCATCGACCCCTGCGAATACCACCACAACTTGGAAATCGGCCTTACGCAATTCTTGCTGCAAGGCCAGCAATTCGGTCCGCAGGCCGTCAGAAATGCGGTCAAAATCCTCCCGCGAGACGGTTTGTCCCAATTCAGCGGTTTGAAACATGGTCTAATCCCCCCAACGGCTTTGCTGCTCAATAGCCTATGGCATGTGAGGGGTCTCGACAAGCCCATGGCATGTTTAAGGTCTTTTCTTTCCATTCGTGCTGGAATGTTGATTGAGTCTGTGCAAAATCTTGCCCGGGAATTTTTGGCCCGCTTTTTTGCGGCGGCGCCCTCGCCGTTCTGACCGGGGCTGACCCGGTCAAGACTGTTTAACCGAGAGTGGAGGACAATATGACTGTTCGCGTAGGCATTAACGGGTTCGGCCGGATCGGGCGCATGGTGTTTCGTGCTGCCACCAAGGAATATCCGGATATCGAGATCGTTGGTATCAATGATCTGCTCGAACCCGACTATCTTGCCTATATGCTGAAATATGATTCCGTGCATGGTCGCTTCGATGGAGAGATCGGCGTGGATGGCAATGCCCTGGTGGTCAACGGCAAAAAAATCCGACTGACCGCGGTTAAAGACCCCGCTGAGTTGAAATGGGGCGAGGTTAAAGCCGATGTGGTGATTGAATCGACCGGCCTGTTTCTTACCACCGAATCCTGCCAAAAGCATTTGGCGGCCGGTGCCGGTAAGGTTGTCCAGTCGGCGCCCTCCAAGGACGACACACCGATGTTCGTTTATGGCGTCAATCATGCCAAATATGCCAATGAAGCCATCGTTTCCGCAGCCTCCTGCACCACCAACTGCCTGGCCCCGGTGGCCAAAGTGCTGCACGAGAATTGGGGCATCAAGCGCGGCCTGATGAGCACGGTCCATGCCGCCACGGCCACCCAGAAGACCGTTGATGGTCCTTCGTCCAAAGACTGGCGCGGCGGCCGGGGAATCCTGGAAAATATCATTCCGTCGTCCACGGGTGCGGCCAAGGCGGTTGGCAAAGTCATTCCCGAATTGAACAAGAAGCTGACGGGCATGGCGTTCCGGGTTCCTACCTCGGATGTCTCGGTGGTGGATCTGACGGTAGAATTGCTCAAAGAAGCCACTTACGACGACATCTGCAAGGCGATGAAAGCCGCGTCCGAAGGGGCGCTTAAGGGCATTCTTGGCTATACCGACGAAAAGGTGGTTTCCACGGACTTTGTTGGTTGCAGCCTGCCGTCCATCTTCGATGCCGATGCCGGAATTCAGTTGGACAACACTTTCGTCAAAGTGGTCATCTGGTACGACAACGAATATGGCTATACCTGCAACATGCTGCGCTTTGTCCGCCATGTTGCCGGTGCTCGGTGATCAGCTTAACGGAGGCGTAACACCATGTTTCGGACCCTCGATGATCTCAAGGCGAAGGGCAAACGGGTGGTGGTGCGGTCCGATCTTAACGTTCCAGCCAAGGACGGTAAGGTCACCGATACCACCCGCATTGATCGCTCGGCCGCCACACTCCGCGAATTGGCGGAGGCGGGCGGTCGGGTCATTATCCTGACGCATTTCGGCCGGCCGAAGGGACGCGAGGAAAAATACTCTCAGCATCTCCTTTTGGAGCCGCTGACCAAGGCCTTGGGGCGGCCGGTCGCCTGGGCCGAGGATGTTGTCGGGCTTGACGCGGTGGAAGCGGTCAAGGCCCTGCGCGATGGCGATGTTCTGCTGATGGAAAATGTCCGTTTCCATCCCGAGGAAGAAAAAAACGACCCGGTCTTCGCCCGGCAACTGGCGGATCTTGGCGAAGCCTATGTCAATGATGCCTTTTCAACCGCCCATCGGGCCCATGCTTCGACCGAGGCCATTGCCCGCATGTTGCCGGCCTATGCCGGACGGCTGATGCAGGCGGAACTGGAGGCTCTGGGCAAAGCGCTGGAGCATCCGGCCAAGCCGGTGGCTGCCGTTGTGGGGGGGGCCAAAGTCTCGACCAAGCTTGAGCTTTTGGGGAATTTGGTTGGAAGGGTGGACTATCTCATCATCGGCGGTGGTATGGCCAACACCTTCCTGTTCGCCCAGGGGATCGGCGTCGGCCTGTCCCTTTGTGAAAAAGACCTGGCCGAAACCGCCCGCGCGATCCTGGACAAAGCGAAAGCCGCCGGCTGTCATATTGTTCTGCCCAGTGACGTGGTGATCGCTCAGGCCTTGACCGAAGGGGCTGCCAACAAGGTGGTTCCGGTGAATGCGGTTCCTGCCGACCAGATGATTTTGGATGCTGGCCCGGCCAGCATCGAATCCATCATTGACCGTATCAATGGCTGCAAGACTTTGGTGTGGAATGGGCCTTTGGGGGCCTTTGAAATTGCACCCTTCGACGCGGCGACCAAAGCGGTGGCTCAGGCGGCTGCCGAGCGGACCCGACAAGGCCGTCTGCTGACGGTGGCCGGCGGCGGCGACACGGTCTCGGCCTTGGCTCATGCCGGGGTTGAAAGCGATTTCTCCTATGTGTCAACCGCCGGCGGTGCCTTCCTTGAATGGCTGGAAGGTAAAGAGTTACCTGGGGTGGCAGCCTTGCAGGTAAAGGCCAGTGGGTGTGGCTGCGGCGGCAAGCATTGATGTGATCAGGTCAATCGGCACTACTTTTCCTTTGGTTGCGGAAGTGTTACAGTGCTG
>DUZC01000276.1 GCA_013349735.1 Rhodospirillaceae bacterium | reverse complement strand
AAGCATCAAGGACTCAGGTAAATTTTCTTCGAGCAAAATCGGACGGCGTGACGCCTTAACCACCCAATGCACCGCGTTGCGGATAATCTGCGCAAGATTGACCGCTTGCCGATCGGCCGCATTAACAAAGGACAGGCGCCGCAGATTTTTAACAATCTCGGTCACCCGCATCGCCCCTTCCAGGGTTCCGTCGATCAAGGGCCCCAGGTCATCCATAAGCGCATCAATGCGTTGCTCCCTTCGCAGGCACTCCAGCGGCTCACCGGTCAGACCGCCATGCACCGCATCAAAATAGTGACTCAGTCTTTCTCGATAGCGCGCCAGCGTATGCACATTGCCAAAAATGAAACTGATCGGATTGTTCAATTCATGCGCCACACCCGCCACGAGACGGCCCAACGACGCCATTTTTTCGGCCTGTATCAACTGTTGTTGGGTACGCTTCAAATCATTATGGGCTAGGTTCAAAGACTCATAGGCCCGGCGCAGCTCGCCCACTGGCCGACCAACGATGACCAGACCCGGCAAATGGCGTTGGCGTTCCAGTCTAGGCGTACAATTCAGGGCGACCAGTTCCGTAAACCCGCCATCTTTTCGCCTAAGCCGCGCTTCATGGTCGCGGAGAACCTCGCTGGGACGAAGAGTTTTTGCGTCATCTTCAAGAAAAAGCGCCGTCAAAGGCTGATTGAGCAAATCTTCCGAGGAAAAGTCTGTCAAAGCCAATAGCGCCGGGTTTATCTGCTGGATCAGTCCCTGTTGGTCGCAAACCAGCAAAATATCCGACATTGAGGTTATGATGCTGCCTATAAACTGCTGCGCCTGTTCCAACGCGGCATTCTTGCCCTCAAGATCGACCTCATAGCGGATCAGATCGGCATAAACAGCGTCCATCTGGCGAATAACATCGACCAAAACCGTATCCGAAGCCGGAAGGCGCGATGTCGCCGATCCGGCATTTACCGCATCCATCAACTTGTCCGGCCGGGGGCGTCGTCTGGTCATTTGGTCAGTTCATTCGTTCCAGACCATAGCGCTGAAGCTTAGCGCGCAATCCCACACGAGAAAGGCCCAATTCCTCAGCGGCACGGCTAATATTCCAGCGATGCCGCGTAAGGGATTCGCGGATCATTTGTTCTTCCAGCGTTTCCACACGCTCTTTGAGCGTTGCCCCTTCTATGGCTGCCCCATTCTCGGGCCAAAGCGTGGAACGAACGACACTTGCTGACAACAGATTGGCCGTCAGGATAGGGCTGTCTGCCAAGGCAACCATACGGCGGATCTCATTTTGCAGTTCCCGGACATTTCCCGGCCAGCCATATCCCCGTAACCTGGCCAGGGCGTCATCGCCGAAGCCGCGAATTGGCTTGTTAAAGGCCCGCATGGCCTCGCCCAACAATTGCTGGGCCAGCAAAGGAATGTCCATCGGGCGTTCATGCAAGGACGGAAGATGCAGACGAAACCCAGCCAACCGATAATAAAGATCACGGCGAAACCGACTGGCCTCAACATCCGCTTCCAGTTGACGATTGGTCGCAGCGATCACACGGACATCAACGCGACGCGTCAGCCTTGCCCCCAGGGGCCTGATTTCGCCATCTTGCAACACGCGGAGGAGCTTGACCTGAAAGGCGGGCGAGGTTTCGCCAATTTCGTCAAGAAAGACCGTCCCGCCATCGGCCTGTTCGAATAGGCCGATGCGGTCCTCGTAGGCCCCGGTAAAGGCGCCTTTTTTGCAACCGAACAGTTCCGATTCCAGCAATTGATCGGGAAGTGCGCCGCAGTTTTCGACGACAAAGGGCTTATCCGCCCGGTCAGAATTATAATGGATCGCCCGGGCCAGCAATTCTTTGCCGGTACCGGATGCCCCGGTTATTAATACAGTAATATCAAAACCGGCAATCCGCCTGGCCAGTGCAATGACATCGTCAATCGGGCTGCCTTCGGCATGGACGATGCGCTCAAAGCCGAAATGCGATTTCAAAGCCTTCCGCTTTGAGGCCACCACCTGTTCGAGTTTGGTGGCGGTCAATTTCATTTCGATACTGGCGTTCTGATTATCGCGCTGCAGACGATAAAGTTGAATGGCCCCACGAATCGTGGTCAGCAAATGCTCTGGCTGCCAAGGCTTTGTTATATATTGATAAATCCCCGCCTCATTAATCCCGGCAATAATGTCTTCGGAATAAGTGAAACCGGAAATAATCATGCGGACAGGATCCGGCCACCGCTCCCTTACGGTTTTAAGGAACTCAACCCCGCTGACATCGGGCATGCGTTGGTCGCACAGGATGACATGGACCATTTCCTGTTCGAGCAACCCTTCGGCCTCGGCCGGCGACGAAGCCGTCAGCACTTCGCATTCTTCGGAGAGAACCCGGCGCAGAACCTCCTGCGAACGAATTTCGTCATCAACGACCAAAACAATGGGTAATCCGCTCATGGCTCAACCTTTGTGACGATGGACGGCAAGATAAGGCGGAGTTCTGGATTTCGGCAGCTTGTGAACGAAGTTATAGCGTGCCACATGATAACTTGGATCGAAACCGTAGAAGTTCAATCGCATTTTAGCCAACTCATCGTCACGATAGGCCTGCAAAGGACGGATTTTCTCGTCTTGTTCTAGCCTTGTTTTCTTCCCGACCAATTGTTCGGGGAATCGGGGGTCCGCGGCCATCCCAGCCGCCACCCTCTTGATATCACGCATAAATTTATCACATGACGCGGCACCGATGCCATCGATCAAGCCAAGCGATAGCGCTTCCTCGGCTCCCATTGGCAGACGCGCTTCGGTCAATTGCCCAGCGATGACCGGCCCCACCCGCCTTGGCAAAAGATAGGTCCAATATTCCGATCCGAAGAGATTGCCCATTGATTTATAATGCGGATTCAGGACGACTCCCTGCCTGGCCCAAACCTGATCCGCCGCCAAGGCCAGAAAAAAGCCGCCGGCACCGGCATTACCCTGCAAGGACGCCACCGTCAAATGGCTGGTGGTGGTGATAATCCGAAGGGTAAGGTCATTCATGGCATTGATGTTTTGCCAGGATTCATCGGCTGGGCTGGCAGCCGCTTCAATCAGATTAAGGTGAATGCCGTTGGACCAGTACTCTGCCCCCCCCGCTAAAACAATAACCCGGGTCGGCCGGCTCAAGGCCTGTTCATAGGCCGCCAAAAGCTGCCGACACTGGTCTGTTGCCATGGCTCCGTTATAAAAGGCGAAATGTAAAACACCGACATCGCCGTCTTCTTCATACCAAATATCCTGCGGTCCCTGAACCTGCGGCACAGCGTCCAAACGGTCTGCCAGGATTCGTTCGGCCGGCAGTTTGAAAGCCGGTTCCCCCAGCATGCGGCGCAAATGACGGATCCAGACCGCCCCATCAAGGGTCCCCAACGCCACGGCCCCCTGCCCGCGCGCCACCACGACCCCTGGGGGTCCGACCAAAGGCGCCCCATCCCGCGCATCAAAGCAATAGACCGGCAAACCAAGGATCTCGCTTGCCACGCCCGGCATCCCGTCGGCCGCACGGATTTTCCGCAAGACGTCAGACGTCTGATCGCGGGACCAATCGATGGCGCGATCGGACTGCCGCATCAGCGGCTTCCATACGCCCGGCTTCGGCGGGTGCGCTCTGGCCTCGGGAAACCGGGCCACCGCCGCCAGCACGGCTTCTGTTGCTGATTCGGTTACCTCTTGCCGATATAGACTGCTTTTCGTCGCCGGACGCATCGCAAAAGTTCGCGTCTCCCAGACCGGACCGGCATCGAAATCCTCGACCGCCTGAAAGACGGTAATGCCCCACCGCTCTTGCCCCTCAAAGATAGCCCAATCCAAAGCAGACGGGCCGCGATCTCCTTCAATGCCAGGATGCACCACCAGACAGACATGTTTCTGCCAGATCGCAGCTGGGATCGCTCTTTTTAAAAAAGGGGCGATAATCAGGTCTGGTTGCGCCAAAGCGACGGCTTCAATGGTCACCGCATCATGAATATCGAACTCAACCGTAACCGCGTGGCCGAGACGGCGCAACTCAACGAACAAGCGCTGGGTCAGGCTATTGAAAGCATGGGTCAGCAAAAGGATGCGCATTAAGGCTAACAGATCCGGGGCAGTTGCTCACCGGACAACCAGTCGACGACGCGACGCCCGCCAAAGCTGGTTTCCATCTGAACGAAGTGATGGTCATCTTCAACCACATGTCCAATCACCGCGGCATCGCCCGCCAGCGGATGAGCCCGCATCACCGCCAACAGCTTTGCCGTATGCTCTGGGGGAACAATGGCGATCAGCTTGCCTTCATTGGCCACATAAAGAGGATCAAGCCCCAGCAACTCACAGGCCCCGGCGACGTCCGGACGGATCGGAATTGCCGATTCCTTGATCATCATTCCCACCGACGATTGCTGCGCCAATTCATTAAGGGTCGATGCCAGGCCACCCCGGGTCGGATCCCGCAAACAATGAATAGCCGGTACCGCCGCCACCATCACCGACACCAGATCATGCAAAGCCGCTGAATCAGATTGCAAACTGGTGGCAAAGCCAAGATTTTCCCGAACGCTCATAATCGCCATGCCATGATCGCCGATGGTCCCACTGACCAGGATGGCATCGCCGGGACGGGCCATATTTCCGGAAATATTAATCCCCGGCGGAACCCGCCCGATCCCGGTGGTGGCGATGAACAGGCCATCGCCCTTACCTTTTTCCACGACCTTGGTATCGCCGGTTACCACCGGCACGCCAGCCTCGTGACTGGCCCGCGCCATGGACAGGACGATGCGGCGCAAATCTGACAAAGGCAGGCCTTCTTCGATTATAAAGGAAGCCGACAGGGCCAATGGCGCGGCTCCGGCCATAGCCACGTCGTTGATGGTCCCATGGACCGCCAGCGAGCCGATATCGCCCCCCGGAAAAAACAGCGGCGAAATGACATAACCATCCGTGCTCATCACCATGCGCCCGGACTCGACGGCAAAACAGGCCTGATCATTCCCTTGCCGCAGCATATCGTTGTCAAACGCAGCTACGAACAGTTCTTCAACCAATTGCGCCATGGCCCGGCCGCCACCCCCATGGGTCAGATCAACGACACCCTGACGGAAGTCCAATGGCGGG
>DUZC01000253.1 GCA_013349735.1 Rhodospirillaceae bacterium | reverse complement strand
GACGGAACCATTAACCGTGCTTGGCTGGCGGCGCTATGCGCCGATATCGCGGCCTGCCGTCAGCGGGGCCAGGATGTGGTCATCGTTACCTCGGGCGCGGTGGCTCTGGGTCGCCGTCATCTGGGCTTGGCCGAGGGGGTGCTTCGGCTTGATGAAAAGCAGGCGGCGGCGGCCACCGGCCAGGTTCGCCTGGCGCATGCCTATCAAGAGACTCTGGCCCATCACGGGCTGACGGTGGCGCAGGTCTTGCTGACGCTTGACGATTCAGAAAACCGGCGCCGCTATCTCAATGCTCGCAACACCTTGCAGACCTTGTTGCGCCTGGGCGCCATTCCGGTGATCAACGAAAACGATACCGTGGCCACGCAGGAAATCCGTTTTGGGGATAATGACCGACTGGCGGCCCGGGTGGCGCAAATGATCGCCGCCGACACGCTGGTCTTGTTTTCTGACATTGACGGTCTTTACAGCAGCGATCCCAGGCGTGATCCCCAGGCCAAATTCATTTCCGAAGTGCGGGAATTGACGGCCGAGATCGAGGCGATGGCCGGGGACCCCGGCAGCAGCGTTGGCTCGGGTGGCATGGTTACCAAATTGCAGGCGGCGCGGATCGCCCTAGCGGCGGGCTGTCGTATGGCGATTGCCCCGGGCCGCTTGCTAAACCCCTTGCGCCTGATGGAAGAAGGCGGGCGATGCACCTGGTTTGAACCGCGCCAGGAACCGCTGACGGCCCGCAAGCAATGGATTGCCGGCGCGGTGCAGCCGCAAGGGCGGATGCTGGTCGATGCCGGCGCTTGGCGTGCCCTGAAAAAGGGCGGTAGTTTGTTGCCGGCGGGTGTCCTGGCGGTCATCGGGGATTTTCAGAAAGGCGATGCGGTGATCGTGCTCGATGCCGATGAGCGACCGGTGGCACGTGGGCTCAGCGCCTATTCCGCCGAGGAGGCTCGCCTGATTCTCGGCCGTAAAAGTGTTGATTTCGAAGCGATGCTGGGCTATCGCGGCCCGGATGAAATGATCCATCGTGATGATCTGGTAATCGAGTCATGACCGAGGATTTAGTCGCAAGCACAGAACAAAAAATGCTGGCTTTGGGTCAACAGGCCCGGGAGGCGGCGCGGCGGATGGCCCAGGCGTCAGCCCAGGCCAAAAATTCTGCCTTAAGCGCGGCGGCAACCGCCTTGCGCGACCATCGGGCGCGGATTATCACGGCCAATGACGAAGATATGACCCGCGCCGTGGAAAAAGGTCTGTCCGGTCCCTTGCGCGATCGTCTGTTGTTGGATGACAACCGGGTGGCGGCGATGGCCAAGGGTCTGGAAGAGATTGCTGCTTTGCCGGACCCCATCGGTCAGGAACTGGCCCGCTGGCAGCGCCCCAACGGCCTGGATATCGCCAGGGTCAGGGTCCCGCTGGGGGTCATCGGGGTCATTTACGAAAGTCGTCCCAATGTCACGGCCGATGCCGGCGGGCTCTGTCTTAAGGCCGGTAATGCTGCGATCTTGCGGGGCGGCAGCGAAAGCTGGCAGTCGTCCCGGGCGATTCTGCTCAGTTTGCAGCAAGGTCTGGCGGCCGCGGGTTTGCCCGAGGCGGCGATCCAGATGGTCCCCACCTCTGACCGTGCCGCTGTCGGTATCATGTTGCGGATGACCGAGCATATCGATGTGATTGTCCCGCGTGGTGGGCGGTCCTTGATCGAACGGGTGATTGCGGAAAGCCGTATTCCGTTGTTCCAGCATCTTGAGGGAATTTGCCATACCTATGTCGATGGCGCCGCCGATCTGGCAATGGCCCGGCGCATTGTCCTCAATGCCAAAATGCGGCGCACCGGCATCTGCGGGGCCACCGAAACTCTGTTGGTGGACCGTAAAGTTGCGGCCAGCCATTTGCCGGTCCTGGTGACGGATCTGCTGGAAGCAGGCTGCGAGGTGCGGGGCGATGCCAGCAGCCAGGCCGTGGATTCCCGGGTTTTACCGGCCAGTGAAGCCGACTGGCGAACCGAATATCTCGATGCCGTCATCGCCGTTAAGGTTGTGGAGGGTGTCGAAGCAGCGATTGCCCATATCGAACGCTATGGTTCGCACCATACCGAAGCCATCATTACCGAAGACCCCGTCGCGGCCACGGCCTTTTTTGCCGGCGTTGACAGTGCCATCGTCCTACAGAACGCCTCGACCCAGTTTGCCGATGGTGGGGAATTCGGCATGGGGGCGGAAATCGGTATATCGACCGGTAAGCTGCATGCGCGGGGCCCGGTCGGCGTCGAGCAACTGACCAGTTTCAAATATCTGGTCAGAGGATCAGGGCAGATTCGTCCCTGATGGCCAGGTTTTGCAGAGTGGCGCGGGAGCCCAATGGCTGGGGTGATCGCCGCCGCCGGCGGGTCGGCTTGCTGGGCGGATCTTTCAATCCAGCCCATGCCGGTCATCGCCATATTAGCCTGCTGGCCTTGCGGGCTTTGGCGTTGGACGAGGTCTGGTGGCTGGTCAGTCCGCAAAATCCGCTGAAGCCGCGTCTGGGCATGGCCCCGTTCTCCCGGCGGCTGGCGCGTGCCCAGCTGACCGCTCGACATCCCGCGATTCGGGTGACCGGGATTGAGGCGCAGCTTGGCACGCAGTTTACCGCCGATACCGTCCATCGTCTGGTCGGACGCTTTCCGGCAACCCGGTTTGTCTGGCTGATGGGGGCTGATAATCTGCAGCAAATGCCGGAATGGGACCGTTGGATTACGATTTTCCACCGTGTTGGCGTTGCGGTTTTTGATCGCAGCCCATATTCTTACAAAGCTTTGGCCGGGAAGGTGGCAAGACGGCTTGCAGGGGCGCGGATCCATGGCCGGCAGAGCGTCCGTCTGGCGGCGCTTCGGCCACCGCGTTGGTGTTTTATCCATTCTCCCTGTCATCCGGCGTCGGCCACCATCATCCGGCAACAAAGTAACGATTATGGCCGGTGGTAAGTCACCTGGCGGCCGGCAAAAGGAGTTTTCCCATTTCTGTACAAACTGTTGGTCTGCCCGACCCGGACAAATTGGTCAGCGTGGTCACCACATCCCTCGAAGATGACAAAGCCGAGGATGTCATGGTCATTGACCTGCGCGGGCGCTCCTCGCTGGCCGATCATTTGGTGATCGCCTCGGGGCGGTCACAGCGGCAATTGGGTGCCATGGCCGATCATCTTGCCGAAAAATTTAAGGCCTCCGGGTTGGTCGTATCGCTGGAAGGCGTTACCCAGGGCGACTGGGTGCTGATTGATGCCGGGGATGTTGTCGTGCATCTGTTTCGGCCCGAGGTACGAAGCTTTTACGATCTTGAGCGCATCTGGGGTGTGCCCTCGCCGACCCGATCGGTTGAAATGCCCCCGTCCGCCGGATGAATTTGCTGCTGGCCGCCGTTGGTCGCGCCCGGCCAGGGCCCGAGCGCGATTTGTTTGAAGATTATCGGCGCCGTCTGAACTGGTCTTTGTCGGTCTACGAGGTCGAAGAACGGCGCCCCTTGCCAACCGAGCAGCGCATTGCCCGCGAAGGGGCGTTGCTGGCCGACCGGTTGCCGACCAATGCGGTCACCGTAGTGCTGGACCCGCGGGGCCGGCCGCTGGCCAGCGAGGATTTTGCGGCGCGGCTTGCCCAATGGCGTGATTCAGGCCAGGGGCCGGTTGCTTTCGTCATAGGCGGCGCGGATGGGCATGATCCGAAGATGCGAGACCGGGCCGATCTTTTGCTGTCTTTTGGTCTGATGACCTGGCCGCATATGCTGGTCCGGGTTCTGCTGGTCGAACAGATTTATCGCAGCGAATGTATTTTGGCGAATCATCCTTACCACCGCTAAAGCATTGATCGTTGTATTCGAAAGTGACTATTGTTAGGTCTTGGTTGCCAAGAAAAAAATAAGATGAGGCGTCTGGAATGGTGGACGGCGTTACATTCGAGGGCATCGCCGCCGAAGAACTGGAAGGTTTTATGCTCTTCAGCGCCAAGGCTGAGGGAACCAACATCCATCCCCAGACATTATTGGCCACCGATTACCTGAACCATTTTAATGAAATTGTTATGCTGCTGGAAATGATTCCGGATATGCCGGACTGCCTTGAGGATGTTCAGGGATGGCAGCCAAAATCCTATCAGGAACATTTTCGCAGCAGTCAGTTCCGGGATCGGGATCTCGCGGTCGAGGCCTATGATCATGTGCCGTCCCGTTATCGTCAGCCCTTTGAAGAAGTGATCAGCCATATGAATCAGCTGGTTGCTGCTGCTGTCGAGAGGATTGCCGAGAGTGTTGCCAAAGGCGAGGACGAGGAATTGCGACTGCTCTGCGGTGATGCCTCGCGGGCTATGCAGAAAATGATGGATGTCGCCGGTGCGATCATCCATGGCAGTGAACGCCGCCTGGACCAAGCTGAGATCGACGGCTTTCTGGCTATCTGATCGCCCTTTCTGTCCGGGAATATCCTACCATAATACTGATGTTGCGATTTCTCTGTCTTGGCTAAGAAGAAGCGAGTGCGGAGGGCCAAATTTAGTGTTATCATCACCCTTTTGTTGCCAAAATCTGCATAGGTCTTGGGCGAAGCAGAGACGGTGACAAAGGATACCGAAGCCGGCATGGACGCTGGGAGGTTGGAGGGAGCCTCGGTTGCTGACAGGTGATCAAAGTCCTTGAGAGAAAATGGCGCAATAACTTAACGGAAGAGTACTACAGATGTCTTGGCAGCGTGATAGGTCTGAACATCGTCGGCGTGGCAGCGAACGGCGACGCGAGGAATTTGGAGAATTTGGGGGTGGTTTTGAGGCGCCGGCGCCGAGCAGAACCCCCCGTCCGGATTTCAACCGCCCAACGGTGGATCAGTCCAATGTGGAGGCCACGGTAAAGTGGTTTAACGGAACCAAGGGCTTTGGTTTTGTTTCTCCGGTTGATGGTTCGGCTGATGCGTTTCTGCATATTTCAGCTCTCGAGCGGGCCGGGGTTGGCGAGGTTTTGGAAGGCGCCAAGATGGTTGTCGATCTGGGGCCCGGCCAGCGTGGGCCTCAGGTGGTGACGGTTCATTCGGTGGATATGAGTTCGGCGGTTCCGCGCCGGCCGTCTTCGCCGCGACCTGAAAATGGCGCGCCACGGGGCGAGCCGGGTCAGACGGTCGA
>DUZC01000189.1 GCA_013349735.1 Rhodospirillaceae bacterium | reverse complement strand
CTCTCGCCCTCAAGTTCGGCTAATCCGGCGATCGGCGTCCGGCAGGAGCCATCAAGAACTCCAAGAAATGCGCGTTCGGCCAGAACCCGGATATGAGACTCGGCATGATCCAAGGGCGCCAAACGAGCCAATGCCGCGTGATCCTCGCTGCGACAGGTGATCCCGATGGCACCTTGGGCCACCGCCGGAAGCATATCTTCGGTGGACAGGGCGGAGGCCACACGATCCGCCAAGCCAAGCCGGCGCAGACCGGCCATCGCCAGCAAAGTTGCGTCGACGACACCTTCCTCAAGCTTGCGCAGTCGCGTCTGGACATTGCCGCGCAAAGGCTCGACCCTAAGGTCCGGTCGGCGATAGAGAATCTGTGCGCCGCGCCGCAAGGACGCGGTGCCGACCACGGCACCTGGGGGAAGGTCGGACAAGCCAACGGCTTTCAAACTCAGAAAGGCGTCCCGCGTATCTTCCCGTTCAAGAATGCAGGGCAGGCAAAGACCATCCGGCAGAACTGTGGGGACGTCTTTCATCGAATGAACGGCAAGGTCAATTGTGCCAGCCAATTGCGCCTCGTCGATTTCTTTGGTGAACAGACCTTTGCCCCCCAGCTCGGCAAGGGTACGGTCCAGCACCATATCTCCCGTGGTTTTAATCACGACGATGCTGATGGCGCCAGGGTGGGCCAGATCAGGATGGGCGGCCATAAGGCGGGCTTGCACCTCGTGGGCCTGAGCAAGCGCCAGCGGGCTGCCGCGGGTGCCGATGCGAAGAGAAGTTGATTCACTCATAGGTGATGTTTTAGAGGCTGGATCGGCGCCTGGAAAGAGGGTTATGTGAAGAGATGTTAGTGCTCGGCATAGAAACCAGTTGTGATGAGACCGCCGCCGCGGTGGTTCGGGACGACCGAACCATCCTGGCCGACGTGATTTTATCGCAAATTTCTGAACATCGCGCCTATGGCGGTGTCGTTCCCGAGATCGCGGCGCGGGCGCATCTGGATCACCTCGATGGTCTGATTAGCGAAGCTCTGCGTCAATCCGGCCATCGGCTTCAGGATATGGCGGCCTTCGCCGCCAGCGCCGGCCCGGGATTGATCGGCGGTCTGATGGTGGGAGCAACCACGGCCAAGGCCCTTGCCTTGGTCATGGAAAAGCCCTTTTTAGCGGTCAATCATCTGGAAGGACATGCGCTGTCGGCCAGATTGTCGCCAGGCATAGACTTCCCTTATCTGCTTTTGCTCGTCTCGGGTGGCCATTGCCAGCTTTTGTCGGTAGAAGGGCCCGGAGCCTACCGCCGCCTCGGCGCCACGGTTGACGACGCCGCCGGCGAGGCCTTCGATAAAGTCGCGAAATTACTGGATCTTGGTTACCCCGGTGGACCAGCCGTGGAACAAGCCGCCCGTTTGGGAAACCCCTGTCGGTTTCCCCTGCCACGACCGATGAAGGGGCGTCCAAGCTGTGATTTTTCTTTCTCAGGCTTGAAGAACGCAGTGCGTTTGTTGGTCCGGGAGCTGGGTCAGCTTACGGATCAGGACAAAGCCGACATGGCCGCCAGCTTTCAGATGGCCGTCAGCGAGGCGATCGCCGATCGGACCAAGCGGGCCTTGGAATTGTTTGAAGAGCGCCATCCTGGCTGCCGCCAATTGGTGGTAGCCGGCGGTGTCGCGGCCAACAGCTTGTTGCGTGAAACCTTGCGGCAAACTGCCGACCAAGGGGGATTTACGCTGACGGCACCGCCGTTGCGCCTCTGCACCGATAATGCGGCCATGATCGCCTGGGCCGGGTTAGAGCGTCTGCAAAGCGGAAATAGTGATCCTTTGGATTTTGCGCCCCGACCCCGCTGGCCGCTTGATTCGCAAGCGGAACGATTGCCGGGGGCTGGCATAAAAGCCTGATAATCCGGGAACAGGGTTGCCCAAACAAGCCGGCCCGGGCATAAGGAAGGCAAGCGGAGAAACAGTCATGGAAAAAATCGCCGTCATCGGCGCCGGCGCCTGGGGTACCGCACTTGCCGCCACCTTAAGCCGCGCAGGGCGAAGCGTCCTGCTTTGGGCCCACGAACCTGAAGTTGCGGCCGGCATCGCCGCCAATGGCCGCAACCCCCTGTTTTTACCTGATATTCTTTTAAATGGGGTGACGGCTGTCACCGATCTGGCTTTAACCGCCGATGCCGACGCCTTGCTCTTGGTGACGCCGGCGCAATTCCTGCGCGCCCTTTGCCGAAGGCTAAGGCCCCACTGGCCTGAGGGGCGACCTGCCGTTATCTGTGCCAAGGGTATTGAAACCGGCAGTTTGCGGACGATGAGCGAGGTTGTCGCCGAAGAATTACCGCAGGCCGCCCTGGCGGTTCTGTCGGGCCCAACCTTCGCCATCGAAGTGGCCTCGGGCCTGCCGACGGCCATCACCCTGGCCGCGAGCGATACCGAGATGGGGCATCGCCTGGTGCGGGCTATTGGCACCGCAAGCTTTCGCCCTTATCTGACCGATGATGTCATCGGCGCCGAATTGGGCGGCGCGGTGAAAAACGTCTTGGCCATCGCCTGCGGTGTCGTTGAGGGCCGGGGGCTGGGCGACAATGCCCGCGCGGCGCTGATCACCCGAGGGCTCGCCGAACTGACCCGCTTGGCCGTTGCCAAGGGGGGCCGTGCCGTCACCTGCATGGGCCTTTCCGGCCTGGGAGATCTGATTCTGACGGCATCCTCCCCCCAGTCGCGCAATTATTCCTTGGGATATGCTCTGGGTCAGGGCCAATCCCTGGCCGCGGTGCTGGCGACCCGGCGTTCGGTGACCGAGGGCGTGGCCAGCGCCGCTTCGGTGGTAGGTCTCGCCGAAAAGATGTCCATCGAAATGCCGATAGCGTCCGCCGTTAAAGGATTATTGCATGATGGGGCCGATATCGATCAAACCATTGAAGGTCTTTTGGCACGGCCCTTTACGGCTGAGTTAGGCTTTGGCCGCCCTGGCGCACGCGTAACCTAAGGAGAGAACAGATGTTATACTTCGTTCATTGCATCGACAAACCCGATTCCCAGGCGCTCCGACTGGCTAATCGCGCTGCCCACCTTGAATATGCCAAAGCCAATATCGACAAGATAATCATCGCCGGACCAACCTTGACCGAGGACGGTCAAGGCATGACCGGCAGTGTTTTCATCGTCGACTTCCCTGATCGTGCTGCGGTCGAGACCCATTTCGCCAGCGATCCCTATGTCAAGGCCGGGCTATTTGAGGCGCTCATTATTCGTCCCTACCGAAAGGCTTTGCCGTGACGGCCTTTTGGCTGGTCAAATCCGAACCGGGCCACTGGTCATGGGAAGACCAGGTCAAAAGCGTCATTACCCACTGGGACGGCGTACGCAATTTCCAAGCCGCCAATAATCTGAAAGCCATGCAAGCCGGTGACCGGTGTTTTTTCTATCATTCGGTTAATCAGCGTCAGATTGTCGGGGTGGTCGAAGTTGTGCGCGAATATTATCCTGATCCCAGCGATCCGACCGGACGCTTTGGCATGGTTGACCTCCGCGCGCTCTGCCCTCTGCGTCAACCCGTTGGACTGGACCAGATCAAGGCTGATCCGGCCCTCAGCCATTTGGCCCTGGTCCGACAATCAAGGCTGTCCGTGATGCCTGTGGATGCGGAAGCTTGGCACAGAATTTGTGCCTTGGGCGGCATCGACGGGTCATGAAAGAGCTTTGCCGCCTTGACGATCTGTCGGATCCCGGCAGTGGTGCCTTTGTCGCGGACATGAACGGCGCGTTCCAGGCCATTCTGTTAATTCGTCAGGGCCATCAGGTGTTCGGCTATCTGAACAATTGTCCTCATATCGGGGCGCCGTTAAACGGACCTGATAGAAATTTTCTTGATAGAACTGCCGAATTTATCCTTTGCAGCAATCATGGCGCCCTCTTTCGAATCGAGGACGGCTTCTGTCTTAGCGGGCCATGTGCTGGAAAATCTTTAACTTCGGTAGCTATTGAACTACGGGATGGGGTTGTCATCCTTAAATAGTAATAGATATAGATCTGCTCTCCTTAGAGCGGCAAAATATTTCAAAATCTTGCCTTTACGCCTCTCGGTGGGCTTGTTTGAAAGACATTCTTTGACCATAATTCCCCGCCAAACCGCCGGCGAGAAAAGCCAAAGCGAATGCAACCGACGGCATGATGAGACCAAGAAGGGAGCAAACACCAATCATGAGTGATGATCAAATCTTCGCTGTGCCCGCTGACTTTGCTAAGTCCGCGCTGATCGACGAAAAAACCCGTAAAGCGTGGTATGAGCGCTCAGTCAAAGAACCAGAAGCCTTTTGGGCCGAGCAAGCCAAGCGCATTGACTGGATTAAGCCCTTCACCAAGGTCAAGGACGTTTCCTTCAGCGGAAATGTTCATATAAAATGGTTTGAAGATGGCACTTTGAATGTCGCCGCCAATTGTCTTGATCGCCATTTGGCCAAGCGCGGGGATCAAACGGCTATTATTTGGGAAGGGGACGACCCGAACGAATCAGCCCATATCACCTATCGGGACCTGCATGAGCGGGTATGCCGCCTGGCCAATGCCATGGAAAGCCTGGGCGCCAAAAAGGGTGACCGCATCACGATTTATATGCCGATGATCCCCGAGGCTGCCGTGGCCATGCTGGCCTGCGCCCGTATCGGTGCGATCCATTCCGTGGTCTTTGGCGGTTTCTCGCCTGACAGCCTGGGGGGTCGTATTCAGGATTGCGACTCCTCGATGTTAATTACGGCGGACGAAGGTTTGCGCGGCGGACGTAAAGTCCCGCTTAAAGTCAACTGCGACAAGGCTCTGGAAAGCTGCCCCAGCATTAAATCGGTGATCGTGATTAAACGAACCGGCAGCCCGATCAATATGGTTGCCGGTCGCGATCATTGGTATCACGATCTGGTAGCCAAGGCGGCGCCTACCCATAAGGCCGCCGAATTGAACGCCGAAGACCCGCTGTTTATTCTTTACACTTCGGGTTCGACCGGCAAGCCCAAGGGCGTTTTGCACACCATGGGCGGTTATCTGGTTTATGCTTCGCTGACCCATCAATATGTCTTCGATTACCATGACGGCGATATTTACTGGTGTACTGCCGACGTTGGCTGGGTCACCGGGCACAGCTATATCGTCTATGGCCCGCTGGCCAATGGTGCCAC
>DUZC01000174.1 GCA_013349735.1 Rhodospirillaceae bacterium | reverse complement strand
GCCCCCGGCCATTCCACCACCAAAGCCGCCGCCAAAGCCGCCGCCATAGCCATGATGTCCGCCGAACAGGCTGCTGATGCCTTCGGCGATTAAGGCCCCGCCGGCCACGCCGGCCGCCATCGTGGCCGCGTTGCGCAGGAACCCACCGGCCGCGGAAGGTTGTCCCCAATTCGCGGCGGGCGCCGGCGCGGCGGCTGGTTGGGACCAAGGCGCCGACGGGGCGGCTTGTTGCGACCAAGGAGACGGCGCCGCTTGAGGGGGCGGCGGCATTGGCTGGCCGACCCGAGGCACCGACCCCGCGGCCCAAGGCCCATTGCCGCCAAGGAAACTGCCCGTCGGTTGGGGACCGGCGGCATTGCGGGCTTCTTCCAATTGGCGTTGCAGCGCGTTGATGGTCTGGGTTGCCTGATTCAGCCCCATTTCCTGCATGATAACCGCCTGAACCAACCCATAAGCGGCATCGGGCTGATGGCACAGTCTTTCATTGATCATCGCTTCGGCCTCGGCGTCTTTCGCACCGACACCGGCGCGCGCCAGACGGTCGAAGACAGATTGGATAAGATCGCGTTCCTGTGGGTTCATAGCGTCAACCTTCGTGCTGCCCGTGGCCTGACTTCCAACTTAGGCCAAGATTTAACCTAGCCTGGCGCTAAATCAAGGGGGGCAACGGGTTTTAACGGCCGCCCAGGAACCCCTTAAGGCGGCTTCCCACTTGCCGGCCCCAACTATTCCGCAAATAAGCCGGTATCCGCTCCCTTGCGGGCGGCTCGCGCGCGCTGTTGCGAGGCGTCCATTTTGGCCGGCTTAACTCGCCCGGACTGTCTTTCGCACCGCCACCGTTCACTGTGACCTGGTTATGGTCGCCATGGATGGTCAGGGTGATGCCATTTTCTTCCAGCCGCTTAGAAACCCGCTCGACCGCAGGTTGGGATCGCTCATCGGTCAAGGCGACCGCGGTCAGCCGCAAGAGGCGTTCGAGGTCTCCCCGGTCGAGCAGAGCGAGTTGTTGCGCCAATTGCTGATCCTCTTTCAAGGCGTTTTGGCCTGTGGCCGAAGTCAGAAAGCCCGCGAGAGCCTGCGCCGCCTTGGCAGGGCGCGCTCTGCTTTTGCCTTTGGTTTGTGCCGCTGCGGGAGCGTCGCCGGTTGGCGCAGGGTCCGTCACGGTTGCATTGGTCCTCGGTGCCGGCGGGCGCTTATGCCCGCAGACTCTCTTGAGGCGGTTGTCGGGCGTTCGGTCAGGGCAAGCTGTTCAAGACCAAAGCAGACTTGGCATAAAAGATTGGCCGTTTCTTCGATATCTTCTTCTTCGGTCAGGCAATGATAGGCAAAACGCAATTTATCAATTGCAGCAGAAAGATTGTTTATAGGGCGTATCATGATAGTGTGAAACAAATTATCAAGTAACTCTTGTTCGAATGTTGTGTCTATATGATTGTCAATTTGGCATTTTATTTTATTTTTTATTTTAATATATTTTTCTGTTAAAGTTATTTTTTTCATATCGTGACCTTGGTCAAACTGTTTTCCATAGAATTAAAAAGCTCGACAGAGCCATTGCCGGAGCCATGGCCATGGCTCGGCTGTTGCCCATCCAGCGGCGGGCCAAGAGTAGGGCGGCCATCACGATCGAGCTGGCGAGGAAAACCAGACAACAGGCGAGTCCTCCAAACCAAGCGCCGATGGCCGTCAGCAGTTTTATGTCGCCCAGACCAAGACCGCCCGGGGCTGCGGTTTTTCCCTTGTTCGCCAGCCCGCGCACAATCAATCCCATAGCCAAGGCCAGGCAGCAGCCCAGGATGGCTTGGGTCAAACTGGTTTTGGTCAGCGAAAAGGCCGCGCTGAGCAAACCGCAAAACAACCCGGGAAAGGTGACAAGGTCGGGGATAACCTGATGGCGCCAATCGATCCAGGCAGAAAGCAGGAGCATGCTGGTAAACAGCAGCCAGGGCGATGCTGGTGGGATCGGCCGGTTCAACAGCAGGCAAGCCGAAAGGGTGGCACTTATCCAAAGTCCTTTTGGGGTTCCGATGGCCTTGTTCGGCCTGAAGCGCAAAGCTTCAAGCCAACGGTGGTCCAGAATCAGCACAATTCTGGCGTCTATCCATTGGGCCAAGCCCGCATTGGCCCAGCCGAAAAGCACGGCCAATCCCAGGGACGGCACGGTGATCATTGGTCGACAGGGCCATAATAAGGGCGAAGCCAGGGTGGCGTGGGGGCCGCTGGAACCGGTCCCCGGCGCCGCCTGGGATCGAAAGCGCGATGGCGAAGAATAGGGTCCTGAAAATAATAAAGGGTTTGCGCGGAAATCGGACGATTGGCAAATTGTTGCAGCAAGACCATGTGATGGCCGCGCGGCATCGACATCAGATCCGCCGGCTGAATCAGCGGGATGCCAGCCAGGTTTTTGTTGATGTTCTCGGCGAATGGGTTGGCGTCTTTGGACCAGCCATGGATCCGGCTGCGCGTCTGCGCCAAATGGGTGCAATTGCCCACCATGTCCGAAAAGCGCTTGGCGACCACCTCATTATTGAGCGGTAGGACGATTTTCGCGGCTGTTGTCGACAACAAGGTCTCAAGTCCGGTCTTGGCATATTTTTCTTCGATCTGCGCGAAGTCCTGGCCGATCAGTAAATAGGAAATTTTCTGGCCGCGCCCCACCGCCGGGCCGTCGATCAAGGCCTGGAGTTTGGGCATTTGCGGAAATTCGTCGAGAACGAAGAGTGCAGCATAGGGGCCGGTCTTCCTTGCCGGGTTATCCGTCTGGCCGGGTGGGTGGGCAATCAGGTAACTTGACAAGGCCTCGATGAACAAGCCGGTCAGCACTGACAAAGCCCGGGCATCCTGTTGGCGGACGGACAGATAGATGGTGACCGGCCGCAGATCCTTGAAACGCGGATCGACCATGCCGCGGAAGTCGGCAAAGTCGAAATCCGAGGTCATCGTCCGCTGCCGGACCGCCTCATTTTTGAAAATTCCAAGGCCGGCATCCATGGTCGACAGGATCGAGCCCCGTTCGCGATCCGGGATATTGGCCAATTGCGAAAGCTCCAGGACGGCACGATGCGCGTATTTTCGTTCCTGTGCCTCGGCGACCGCGGCCAGAAGCATATCGCGGATGGGGTCGGCAAACAGGGCGGCTTGCCCGTCACTTTCGCGAAGCTGCTCGATCCTGGCGGCGGCGGCCATAGTCGCGCTGGCTATCCAGTCCAGCAACATCGGAAAGCAGGCTTCCCGCCCGACCCATTCCGGAGCTAACCCCTGATCGCAGCGGCTTTCGCATTTACCCAGCAGAAAGTGAACAAAGCCGGCCAAGGCGGCCCGGCCGCGCTTGCTCCAATGAGGATCCGCCCCGGCTGTTGGTTCGGCGATCAGGACCGCCGCGAGTCGATCAATGTAAAGATCGCGTTCCGGGCCGGCGGCAGGGACCGAACGCGGTGAAAGCGGGTTCCAGCGCGGATGAACAGAGCCTGAACCCGGTGGGTCAATGGCGCCCCAATCAAATTGGAATACCGGTCCCAACCGTCGGCGATGTCCCGAGGTAATCAGATGGAGTTCGGGTTTAACGTCATTGATCACCATCGACAGGCTATCGCCACAGAGGATCGTAGGGACGACCACCGAGACGGTTTTGCCGGTGCCCGGCGGGGCGATGCACAGGGCCGACAGCGTTTCCGGCAATTGCAGCAACCGCCTTTGCCAACGGCCGAGAACCATCACAGTTCCTTGCAGCAGACCCATTTGCGCCAGGTCGCGATTGATCGCCCAACGTGCGCCGCCATGAAGTGTTGGCTGGGTAGAATAGGGATTTAGCAAAAAGCCGGCCATCATGAGCAACAGGCCAAGAACCGGGATGCCGAACAACAGCCAGGGCATTTCTCCGGCAGAAAGGGTGTTCAGCAGCCATGTTCGGTGGATGGCGAGCCAGTAATCGAGGTTGGACGGCAGACTGGCGCAATAGCCGCGGACCCATTCCCATGAGGCCAGATTGACGCCCCGTTCGGCCAGATAGGTCAGCGGCAAGGCCAAAGGAAGCATGCCAATCATCAGGATCCCGGCCAACAGGATGGTCGCGCTTTGCCAGAGCCGGGCATTTTGGTGTTCGCGCCTCATGGGGAAGGGGGGGGTGGTCGCAAGGCGGCCATGGCCAGGCTTGGGATCTCGATGGCGGTCACAACGCGGCGCGGGCCATGGCGGTCGATCTGTACGATGCGGCCAAAGGCATTGGCGATGATTTCCGTGGCGGCCGCCGCATCAATGCCCGGGTTCGTTTGCGCCAAATTCTGATAAAAGGCCCTTAGCGCGCCCTCTGGGGTCGAGGCATGAATCGTGGCCATGAAATTGGTATGTCCGGTGGTCATGAGCCGAAACACACCGGTGGCATTGGCGATGCTGATTTCACCGCAAAGGATCACGTCGGGGGTCATTCTGACCACCGCATCCACGACCCGCAGGAAATCTATACCGCAGCTGCTTTCCGTTCGCGACACCACGAGATGAACGCGGTTGGGCTGTGGTACGATCAGCTCGCGGGCATCTTCCACGGTCAGAACCCGGACGTCGCTGGGCAACATGCCGACGATGGCATTCAGAAATGTCGTTTTTCCGGTGGAGGTTGCTCCTGAAATCAAAATTGCTTCCTGTCGCTGCACCGCGATGCTCAGGTCTTCCAGAGGGGATCCGCCATACCTCTGCCGGCCCTGGCGGATCGGGCCGCAGGCCAGCGTGCCATCCGCGTCCAGGCCATAGCGGTCAAGCGCGATGCGCCGATCCGGGTTGAAAACGCGAACGGTGATGGCGATGCCCCGGCTGTCGCCCTGGGCATAACGAACGGTTGCCCCGGTCACGGCGGTGAAGCGATGCCCCTGCGGCAGAGTGACATAAAGCAATGGCATGCGCTGAGGGTGGAAGGACTGGCCATTGACGTTCGCCAGTTGGCGGCAGAGCGAAAGCAGGTAATCCTCGCTTAAGGATGGCGCAGCTTTTACGGCCCAGGACGCGCCCATTTCCTTTACCCAAATTTCACCCGGCTGGTTGATGGCGACCTCTTCGACGCCTGGCAGGCTGTAATACGCGGCCAGTCGGCGCAAATTGCAGTCAAGCAAGTCATTCATGGCGGGTCCTTCGCGCCAGGGATGGGTTGATCGGGGGCGCCGGTTAATGCCGGGTT
>DUZC01000103.1 GCA_013349735.1 Rhodospirillaceae bacterium | reverse complement strand
GAATGAATGGCGCCCAAGCGGGCGACGGCCAACATGCCCACCACCGCTTCCGGGATCATCGGCATATAAAGCAGAACGCGATCCCCTTTGCCGACACCCAACCCGGCCAAAGCGCCCGCCAGGCGCGAGACCTGATCAAGCAATTCCTCATAGGTAATCGTGCGGCAGGTGTTAGTGATGGGGCTGTCATAGATGATCGCAGCCTGTTTGGCGCGACCACCTTCGACATGGCGGTCGACGGCGTTATAGCAGGTGTTGGTTTCAGCGCCGACAAACCAGCGGTAAAACGGCTTGTTGCTATCGTCGAGAACCTTATCCCAGGTCTTATACCAGTGAATGTCCTTGGCGGCATCACCCCAGAACCCGGTCGGATCTTTCATCGAGCGATCATAGGCTTGTTGGTATGCGTTGGTCATTTGGACTGTTTCTCCATTGTTGATATCGCGCTTTCACCAGCAGTCGTTAGCATGCTGCTGCCGATATAGGCGGACTTCGTCCGCATAGGCTTGTTCTTATTTGGTCCACGAAAAGCTTGGCAGAAACGACTTTAGAATATTTGTCGCTTTTTTGTCTGCCGCAGACAAGTCCCCCTGATTCGATTTTGGCGCAAATATTGATGGCTAATCGACGCAAAAGCAAGACGAACCATGCAAAGTCGTTTGCAAAGCAAGGAAGCCTGTTTGTGAAGCCTGTGAAGCGAAAATGCCCGACAGCATTTACCGCTTTGTTATGGTCAAACCTAGGCGAGGGGTAAATGCGGCATTTTCGTGGCATGGTCGCTTGACACGATCTGAGGGCTGGGATACATCAGCCCAACCCACGCGGGTTTGCTGCGGGGGTGTAGCTCAGTCGGTTAGAGCGCCGGCCTGTCACGCCGGAGGTCGCGGGTTCGAGCCCCGTCACTCCCGCCATCTTCAGCCGACAGGGCGCGCGTGTCATTAAGATCGCTGACGGGGATTAGGCGGTTTTCGTCCCCTCAGGCTAGAACAAAGGGCAGAATGATGGACGCCTTGCTCCTCGAGTACCTGCCGATCCTGATTTTCCTCGGCATTGCCGTGATCGTTTCCGCTATCTGCGTGGGTGGTAATTGGCTGGTAGCCAGCCAAAAGCCTGACCGCGAGAAATTGGCGGCTTATGAATGCGGCTTCGATGCCTTCGAGGATGCCCGCGTCAAATTTGATGTGCGGTACTATCTGGTGGCCATTCTTTTCATCATTTTCGACCTCGAAGTGGCCTTTCTATTCCCTTGGGCTGTTTCACTCGGAAAAATCGGCATGTTCGGCTTCTGGTCGATGGTCGGCTTTCTGGCGGTTTTGACCGTGGGCTTTATTTACGAGTGGAAAAAGGGAGCGCTGGAATGGGAGTGAACCCCGACTTGCCGGCTGCTGCGAAAGTGGCGCCCATCGGTCCTGGCCCCGGACAGGAACTGGTAATGAATGCTGTGGCCCAGGAATTAAACGACAAGGGCTTCGTTCTGGCCAATGTTGACAAACTGGTCAATTGGGCACGCACCGGTTCTCTTTGGCCGATGACCTTTGGTCTGGCCTGCTGTGCCGTGGAAATGATGCATGTTGGTTGCGCCCGTTATGATCTGGACCGCTTTGGCGTGATCTTCCGGCCCAGCCCCCGTGCTTCGGATCTGATGATCGTCGCGGGCACTCTGACCAACAAGATGGCCCCGGCGATGCGCCGCGTCTATGACCAGATGCCGGAACCGCGCTATGTCATTTCCATGGGGTCCTGCGCCAATGGCGGCGGTTACTACTATTATTCCTATGCGGTGGTGCGTGGCTGCGACCGGGTGGTCCCGGTGGATGTCTATGTACCGGGTTGTCCGCCCACTGCCGAGGCGCTGCTTTACGGTATCATGCAACTGAAGAAGAAGATCCGTCGTACGGGAACGATCGCACGCTGATTTGCAACTTCTCTTGGGCTCATTGATTATGACGCAAGCTTTGCAAGACCTTGGGGAATATATCTCCAGTACTTTATCTCAGGATGTCCTGACGACGGCTGTGGTGAAAGGTGAGCTGATGCTGACCGTGCGCCCCGCCTCGGTGCCGAAGGTCCTGACTTTTCTTCGCGATGATGCGAACTGTCTGTTCAAATTGCTGATGGATCTGTGCGGAGTTGATTACCCGGATCGCGAACAGCGCTTTGAGGTCGTCTACAATCTGCTCTCGCTGAAACATAATCAGCGTATTCGTGTGAAGACCGCGACGGCCGAGGATAGTCCGGTGCCGTCGGTGGTGGGGATTTTTTCCTCGGCCAATTGGATGGAGCGCGAGGTGTGGGATATGTATGGGGTGGTCTTCACGGATCATCCTGATCTGCGTCGTATCCTGACGGACTATGGTTTTAATGGACATGCCTTCCGCAAGGACTTCCCGCTTAGCGGATATGTCGAACTGCGCTATGACGATGACCAGAAGCGGGTCGTTTACGAGCCGGTTAAGTTGACCCAGGATTTTCGTAATTTCGATTTCATGAGCCCGTGGGAAGGCATGTTGCCGGGCGACGAGAAGGCGGGGAAGGTCTGACCATGGCCGAATCGGAAATCAAAAGCTATTCCATCAATTACGGTCCGCAACATCCGGCAGCGCATGGCGTCTTGCGCATGGTTCTGGAAATGAGCGGGGAAGTGATCGAACGGGCTGATCCGCATATTGGCCTGTTGCATCGCGGTACGGAAAAGCTCATCGAGTACAAATCCTATATGCAGGCGGTTCCGTATTTTGATCGTCTGGATTATGTCTGTCCGATGAACCAGGAACATCCATTTGTCCTGGCCACCGAGAAATTGCTGGGAATCAAGGCGCCCCCCCGTGCGCAATATATCCGTGTGTTGTTTGATGAATTGGGGCGTATCACCAATCATCTTCTCAATATCGGCTGTTTTGCCATGGATATCGGGGCGATGACGCCGATCCTTTACGCGTTCGAAGAGCGCGAAAAGATCATGGAATTTTCCGAGCGGGTCTGTGGTGCCCGGTTGCATGCCGCCTATTACCGGGTTGGCGGCGTGGCTTTTGATCTGCCGGCCGGTCTGACCGACGACATTCTGGCCTGGACCGAGCCTTTTGAAAAAGTGGCCAACGATATTGAAGGACTGCTGAACGATAACCGTATCTTCAAACAACGCACTGTTGATATCGGCGTCGTTACGGCGGAACAAGCCATGGATATGGGGTTCTCGGGCCCCAATATCCGCGGCTCGGGCTTGGCCTGGGACATCCGAAAGGCGCAGCCTTATGCGGCCTATGACGAACTGGATTTCGACATTCCGGTGGGCAAGAACGGTGATTGTTATGACCGTTACATGGTCCGCATCATGGAAATGTATGAGTCGGTGAAGCTGATCCGGCAGGCCATTGCCAAGATGCCGGACGGGCCGGTTCGTGTCGATGACCGCAAGATCGCAGCGCCACCGCGGGCCGAAATGAAATCGTCGATGGAAGCGCTGATCCATCACTTTAAGCTGTTCACCGAAGGCTTCCATGTTCCCGCCGGCGAAACTTATACGGTGGTGGAAACGCCAAAGGGTGAGTTCGGCGTTTATCTGGTATCCGACGGCAGCAACCGGCCTTATCGCTGCAAGATCCGGCCGCCGGCTTTCATCCATCTGCAGGGAATGGATTTCATGTCGAAGGGACATATGCTCGCCGATGCGGTGGCCAATCTCGGTTCCATCGATATCGTTTTTGGCGAGGTGGACCGATGAGCAGCAGCAACACCGAAGGGTTCGTACAGCCAACCTCCTTTGCCTTTACCGCCGAGAATTTGGCCAAGGCCCAGGCTGTTATCGCCAAATATCCGGCCGGGCGGCAGCGTAGCGCCGTGATGCCGATTTTGGACATCGCGCAGCGCCAGGAGGGTTGGGTGTCCGTGGCCGCTATGGATGTGGTTGCCGAGATGCTCGATCTGGCGCCGATCCGGGTCTATGAAGTGGCCACCTTCTACACGATGTTTCAGCTAAAGCCGGTGGGTAAATACCATTTGCAGGTATGCACCAATTTGCCCTGTCTGCTGCGCGGTTCCGATGAAATTATCGATGCCTGCCAGCGGGAATTGGGCGTCGGAATTGGCGAAACCACGGCGGATGGCAAGTTCACTTTGTCCGAGGTTGAATGTCTGGGGGCCTGCGTCAATGCGCCGGTCATTTGGATTGGCGATGACTATTACGAAGATCTCGACATCGCCTCGACCAAGAAAATTATCGCCGCGCTGAAGGCCGGCGAGACGCCGCAAGCCGGTTCGCAGACCGGACGCAGCGGTTCGGCACCGGCCGGTGGGCCGACGACGCTTACCGGGATCCGTGGGGGAGAAGGCTGATATGCTGCGCGACCAGGATCGAATTTTTACCAATCTTTATGGTCTTCAGGACTGGCGTCTCAAAGGGGCCCAGGCTCGCGGTGACTGGAACGGCACCAAGGACCTGATTGCCAAGGGCCGAGACTGGATCATCGAAGAGATGAAGACCTCGGGCTTGCGTGGGCGCGGCGGGGCGGGATTCCCGACCGGCCTTAAATGGTCTTTTATGCCTAAGGAAGTCGGGGCGCGGCCGCATTATCTGGTGGTCAATGCCGACGAAGGCGAACCGGGGACCTGCAAAGACCGGGACATCATGCGCTTTGACCCCCACAAGCTGGTTGAAGGCTGTTTGCTGGCAGGGTTCGCCATGAATGCCCATGCAGCCTATATTTATATTCGTGGTGAGTTCATCCGCGAGGCCGAGAATCTACAGGTCGCCATTGATGAGGCGCGGACCGCTGGCTTGCTGGGGCCGGATGCCTGTGGTTCCGGCTGGGCCTTCGAAGTCTATATTCATCGGGGCGGTGGTGCCTATGTCTGCGGTGAAGAAACGGCCCTGATTCAGTCGCTGGAAGGAAAAAAAGGTCAGCCACGGCTTAAGCCGCCTTTCCCTGCCGGGGTTGGTCTCTATGGCTGCCCGACCACCGTCAATAATGTGGAATCCATCGCCGTGGCCCCGACCATTCTGCGCCGTGGCGGTGCCTGGTTTGGCGGCTTGGGGCGTCCGAAGAATTCCGGGACCAAGGTCTTTTGCATTTCCGGCCATGTTGAACGGCCGTGCAATGTCGAAGAGGAAATGGGCATCCCGCTGCGTGAACTGATTGAGAAACATGCCGGTGGCGTGCGCGGCGGATGGGACAATCTGATGGCGGTTATCCCAGGCGGTTCGTCGGTTCC
>DUZC01000131.1 GCA_013349735.1 Rhodospirillaceae bacterium | reverse complement strand
CGGCAAACTGGTACCCGCGGTCTTCAATATGAACCACGGCCTGCGACAAAGGCAGGTATCGGCCATTCACATAGGCGATCCGAGACATACCTAAAAAAACTCCAGCCTTACCGAGAACATTTTCTCTACTTTCTTTACAGCATCTGTGGACGCGAACAAGACAACCCGATCTTTGGCCTGCACCACGGTACTCCCCCGCGGACTGATGACCTTCCCATCGCGCACCACCGCCCCGAGCAAAACACCATTCGGCAATTTGATGTCTTTAATGGGCTTGCCCACCAGCGGCGAGGTCTCCATGGCGTCAGCCTCTAACAATTCCCCAAAACCTTCATGCAAGGAATGAGCGGCATGCACCCGGCCACGCCGGACATAATGCAAAATCTTGGAAACGGTAATAGCACGCGGGGAAATGACCACATCTATGCCAAGTGTGCTCATCAGACCTGCATATTCAGCTTTGTTAACCAGGGCCATAACGCGTTTGCAGCCAAGACGCTTTGCTAACAAAGCCGACAGAATGTTGGTCTCGTCATCATTGGTGACCGCAACCACGGTTTCCGCCGACCCGACATTGGCTTCCTCAAGGATCTCGGAATCGAGGACATCCCCATTCAACACCGTCGTGTGTTCGAGGATTTTTGCCGCCTCTTCAGCGCGAAGCCGGTTAATTTCAATGACTTTGGCGCTGACTTCAGACGGCAGCGCCTCAATCTGCTGTGCCAAAAACTGGCCAATATTGCCGCCACCAAAGATTACGATCCGTCGGGCTTCCGGTTCCTCATGCCCAAAAGCGGTCATTGCCCTTTGAACATGCTGCGTATCGACCACAAACATAACCTCGTCACCGGCCAACATCTGATCTTCAGCCGTTGGAACAATCGCCCGGCCCTGGCGGACGATACCAATGACCACAATCTTCAAATCGGGAAACAAAACAGTCAGTTGGCGAAGGGGTGTATTCACCAGGGGGGTATCGTCCCGGCAGCGCACACCGATCAACCTGACTTTATCATCCGCCAAGGGAATGACCTCGATGGCGCCAGGCACCTGCAGTCGACGGGTAATAGACCGGGCGACTTCGATTTCCGGAGAAATAATTACGTCAATCGGCAAATGGTCGCGGCGGAATAGGTTGGACCAAATCGGTTGCAGATAGCTTTGGTGGCGCACCCGCGCGATGGTCGTCGGCACATGAAATAACGAGCGCGCCACCTGACAGGCCACCATGTTCACTTCATCGGCCGCCGTTACCGCAATAATCATATCGGCGTCGGCCGCGCCGGCCTGTTCTAAAATATGAGGATGAGAGGCAAAGCCTAACAGGCAGCGAACATCCAGAGTATCGCTGATTTTCCGAATTAATTCTGGCCGATGTTCAATGACTGCCACATCATTGTTCTCATTGGCCAAGTAACGGGCAATGTTGAAGCCCACTTGACCAGCTCCGCACACAATGACTTTCATAGCTGTTCCTTACGACCGGCAGTTCGGTTCGGCCTTTCCGGCAGGCTCAATTTCTAATCTTTTCATCGGTATTCACACCAAGCAGCTTCAATTTACGATGCAAGGCTGAACGTTCCATGCCAACAAAGGCCGCGGTCCGGGAAATATTGCCGCCAAAACGCGTTACCTGCGACAAAAGATATTCCCGCTCAAAAACCTCTCTTGCTTCTCGCAACGGCAACGTCATGATTTCACTGGATTTTTCCCAGCGCAAAACATTTGGCGTTATCGCTCCTATCTCGGCCGGCAGCATATCGGCCCGGATTGGCTCTTTTAGGTCACCCGCCGCCATGATCAGCAACCAATCCATGACATTTCGCAATTGACGAACATTGCCAGGCCAGTCATAGGCCTGCAAAGCAGCGATAGCATCCTCGCCCAGAGGGCGTATGGGCAAGCCGGCATTTTGCGCAGCCCGCCGCTGAAAGTGACGGGCTAACAAAGGAATATCTTCGCGCCGTTCCCGCAAGGGGGGCATCCGCAACGGCACCACATTCAACCGGTAAAAGAGATCCTCGCGAAAGCGACCCGCTGAAATTTCGTTGGAAAGATCGCGATTGGTGATGGCCATGACCCGGACATCCACCTCGACCCGCTTCATCCCCCCGACCCGGTCAAAAGTCTGTTCTTGCAGGATTCTTACGATTTTACCCTGTGTTTCCAGGGGCATATCGGAAACCTCATCGAGCACCAAAGTGCCGCCATGAGCTTGCTCAAACAACCCGATCTTACGTTCACCCTCGATGTTTCCCTCAACACCAAAGAGCTCCGTCTCCATTCGTTCCGGATGCATGGCCGCACAATTTACGACCACAAAGGCGCCCGAAGCACGCTTCGATGCCCGATGCAGCAGCCTGGCGACAACTTCCTTGCCGGCACCAGCCGGTCCGGTAATCAAGACCCGGGATCCCGTTGGCGCAACCCGCTCGATGGCCAGCCGCAATTGACCTAAAGGTGGCGAGATTCCCAGCAGTTCTTCGTCGCCCCCCGAACGCTGTTTAAGATCTTCGATTTCTCGGCGCAGCCTGGCCGATTCAATCGCTCTTTGCACGGCCAGAAGCAGACGATCGGCTTGAAACGGCTTCTCAATAAACTCGTAAGCACCCTGTTTTATCGCCGACACAGCAGTTTCAATGGTGCCATGACCGCTCATCATCACCACGGGAACCGACGGATGTTCCCGCTTTATTTCCGCCAGGATCCCGAGCCCGTCAAGACGGCTTCCCTGAAGCCAGATATCCAACAGCACCAAGCTTGGGCGTCTGGCGCGGATCGCCTCGATGGCCGAGTCGCTGTCACTGGCCTGACGCGTTTGATATCCCTCATCGGCCAGAATCCCGCTGGTCAGCAAGCGGATATCAGGTTCGTCATCAACGATCAGAATGTCATGGGGCATCAAATGCTACCCTGTTGTTCGTCCAGATTGGATAAGTCGGCCCGATTTTTGAACACCAAGGAAGCACAGACGCCGCCTCCATCCAGATCTTCAAGGATCAATTCCCCTGCATGGTCTTCCATGATTTTCTTGACGATGGCAAGGCCCAATCCAGTACCCTTCGCGCGGGTCGTAACATAGGGCTCGGTTAGTTGATCGCGGATGGCCAAAGGCAGCCCCTTGCCATTATCGGTAATAGCAATGGTTAGATCTTGATCCATTCGGGTAACCGTGACGACAACGTTTCCTGGCGGCAAGTCACTTCCTTCCCTGCCCTCGATGGCCTCGGACGCATTCTTCAGCAAATTTGTAAGGGCCTGGCCGATTTGCCGGGCGTCGCAATCAAATTCGATGGCGTTTTCCTGGGTCTGGCAGGCAAAGCTAATCTCAGGATGAGCGGTTTGCGCCAAAAAGAGGGCCTGTCTGAGCAATTCCAGGATATCCACGAGCTTTATGACCGGTGCCGGCATCCGCGCAAAGGCAGAAAACTCATCAACCATGCGCCCAATGTCCCCAACTTGGCGAATAATCGTATCAGTGCAATCGACGAAAATCTGCCGGTCCGTGTCGATTTGCTTCAGATATTTTCGTTTCAGCCGTTCTGCGGACAATTGGATCGGAGTCAACGGATTTTTGATTTCGTGGGCAATCCGTCTGGCCACATCCGCCCAGGCCGCTTTACGTTGGGCGGACAGCAGTTCGCTAATATCGTCAATGGTAACGACATAGCCTCCTTCTTCGTTTTCATCCTGTTCGGCAACGATACGGACCATAAGGATGCGACTTTTATCAAGGCGCCGAAGGTTGATTTGGTCCTGAACCATTCGTTCCGGTCTTCGCTGCACGGAATCAAATAATGGAGCCATTTCGGGGACTAAGTGTATCAGGGGCACCCCGATCATTTCTGCTTGGGCGGTGGACAGATATTCAGCTGCGGATCGGTTGGGCAGTTCAATTACACCATTGCGGTCCAGTCCGATAACACCAGCTGAAACACCGGCCAGAACGGTTTCGGTAAAGCGGCGCCGTTCATCCAATTCCCGATTGGCTTGCACCAAATCCTGGCGCTGGGTCGAAAGCTGACTGGTCATGCGGTTGAAGGCCCGGGACAGCGACCCCAATTCGTCGGCTTCCCCATCATCGGCAACCCGAGCCGAAAGATCTCCGCCACGCACTTTTTCAGCGGCATCGATCAGGTGAACAATCGGCGTGGCCAGTTCGGTGGCCAAACTCAACCCGACCCAGATGGCGGACAACAGTAAAAGCAAGGCGACCACAGCATAAATGGCCAGAAAGGTAATCACCAGCCCCGACCGTGTCCCCTCCAACCGTTGATATTCTTCGACACCTTGGCTGGTCCGGTTCATATGATCGAGGACTTTGGGATCAACGTAGCGGCCAACAAAAAGATAGGTATCGGCAAATCCGCTTTCTAATTTGACCAGAGCGCGTACGCGCTGATCACCGGAATTGGTCAGGACCGCCACCTCACCCGCTTCTGCCCGGTCGAAGGCCCATTGTGGAATGCGATCAATCGACAGCTCCATGGAAAAGGCCATCCCCGAACGGGCTAAAATCTGGCCTCCCGTCGTGAACACGACGGCTTCGGTAAGCGCGCGCACGGCCGCCTGTGTGCCGACCATCTGGGATAGCCAAGCTTGACTGCGCAACAACGCCGATCCACCGCGATTGATGTCATTGGCCATCGCCAATGCATCACCCCCGATAATCTGCTGATGTTCCTCCATGTAAGCCTTGGCCACCGCCAAAGATTCATTCAAGGCGGTGCTGACTCTTTGGTTAAACCATTGTTCAACCCCGTAATTGATCACCAAAGCAGAAAAAACCGCGACAAGAATGGCCGGGGTTACCGCAACCACACTGAACATCACCACGAGACGGACATGGAGACGGGCACCGGCGGCGCCGGTCCGGCGCTCAGCCCAGACATGGGCCAGTTGTCGTGCCACCAGGGCCGCCAGCAACAGCAGCAGCACGAGGTCAAGGGTAAGAAAGGCAAAAACCGTCCCAGGATTTGGGCCACCTAAGGGGCCACTGCTGGTCATAGCGGCAAAAGTGGCCGCCCCCGAGGCGATCACCGCGATGGTCAACGCCACGGCAAGCTTGCGGGCCAATCCAACCCGCAGGCTCCAACGGCGCAAAGCGGCGTTCCAATGTTGGCGGTTAGGAACCATAACTTATTTCAATCCGCGAACGACCTGGATATCAAGATCACGGATTTTCTTTCGCAGGGTGTTGCGGTTAAGCCCAAGAACATGCGCCGCTTTGATTTGATTGCCCCGGGTCGCTTCCAGGGTCAGGGTAATCAAAGGCCGTTCAACCTCGCGCAAGACCCGATCATAGACGCCAGCTGCCGGCAGTTCATCGGCATGGGCATTA
>DUZC01000167.1 GCA_013349735.1 Rhodospirillaceae bacterium | reverse complement strand
ATCGAATCCACGAATCCGGCAAGAACGGCCACGGCAGCCAGACCGCCCAGCATAGGCAGGGGTATTGCATCAAACATATTGAAAATCCGCTGGCTGGCTCCCTCAGGGGCCACACCATAGCATTGCCGGAACGGGAACTGTCAAGTCGACGAAAGCCCGTAAAAATAGTATAAAAAGTTCAATATACTATTTTAGGAAGAAAAATGCTTTGGTCTCATTGTCGATCTTTGATTGATGCATCCGGACAGGGGCTGTTGCAATTGGCCGATTTTCTATTGCCACCGCGCTGTCTGTCCTGTCGTGCGATCGTCGACCGGCCCGGCGGGCTCTGCGCCGCTTGCTGGAAGAATATTACTTTTCTGGCGGCCCCTTATTGCCAATGCTGTGGTCACCCCTTCAGTTTTGATCCAGGTCCGGGCGCCTGGTGTGGGGCCTGTGTCCGGCAACCGCCAGCATTTGGTCGTGCCCGGTCGGTTTTGCGGTATGACGCTGCCAGCAAGCCCATGCTGTTGCGTTTTAAACATGCGGATCAGACGGGGTCCGCGCCCGCCTTTGCCCGATGGATGCACCGTGCTGGAGCCGCCTTGCTTTCCGAAACGGATCTGCTGGTTCCCGTGCCGTTGCATTGGCGCCGCCTGTTCGGCCGGCGCTATAATCAGGCGGCTTTACTGGCAAATCACCTTGCTCGCTTTTCGGGCGTTTCTTGCTGTCCGGATGCGTTAGTGCGGGTTAAAAACACCCCGTCCCAGGGAGCGCTTGGCGCACAGCAGCGAAGACGCAATGTTCAGGCTGCCTTTCGCTTGCGTGCCCCGCATCTGGTCGGTGACCTTCGGGTGCTGTTGATCGATGATGTCTTGACGACGGGCGCCACAGTCGAAGAATGTGCGCGGGTTTTAAGACAGGGCGGGGCCAAGGCGGTGGATGTGCTGACTTTGGCGCGCGTGGTGTTTTTTGAAGGATAGCCCTCAGTGCGGAGTGCGTCATGGCCAAGGTCGAGATCTATACCAAGCCCGGTTGTTCCTATTGTTATCGCGCCAAAACATTGCTCGAGCGCAAGGCCGTCGTCTTTACGGAAATTGATATCAGCCGCTCAGAAGACCTTAGGGTCGCCATGGTCGCGCGTTCAGAGGGTCGGCAAACCGTGCCACAAATCTTTATTGACGGACGCGCTATTGGCGGCTGTGACGATATGATGGACCTGGATCGACGCGGTGCGCTGGATCCCTTGCTGGGGGTCGTCGCATGACAAAGTTCAAGCTGGCCTGTGTTCAGGTCAATGCCGGTAATGACATGGATGACAACATTAAAGTTGCGTCCGATTTAGCGCGCAGGGCCAGGGATGCCGGGGCAGAGCTGGTGCTGTTTCCGGAAAATGTCAGCATGATGGAATGGGGCCGGGAAAATATCCTTTCCAAGGCAATGCCGGAACAGACCCATCGGGCTTTGGCGGCCTTTAAAGCGCTGGCAATCGAGACAGGCCTTTGGTTGCATTGCGGTTCCTTGGCGATCCGGTTGGGCGATCAGGCGGTGGCCAATCGTAGTTATGTTCTTGATCCCCAGGGGATGGTTGCTGCGACCTATGATAAGATCCACATGTTTGATGTGGATTTAGGTCAGGGCGAGAGCTATCGGGAATCCGCAACCTTCGCGCCGGGTAATAAAGCCGTCATTGCCACTTTGCCATGGGGAAGGCTGGGACTTTCCATCTGTTATGACCTGCGCTTTCCGCAGCTTTATCGCCGGTTGGCGCAGTCTGGGGCCGACTTTCTGACCATGCCTGCCGCCTTTACCCGGACCACCGGACAGGCGCATTGGCATATTCTTTTGCGGGCGCGGGCCATTGAGACGGGCTGTTTTGTTTTTGCCCCGGCTCAATGCGGAGAGCATGCCGGAGGTCGGCAGACTTACGGTCATTCCCTGATTGTTTCTCCATGGGGCGCGGTCCTTGGGGACGGAGGCGAGGCGCCGGGCATCCTATTGGCAGAAGTGGATACGGATCAGGTAAGCGAGGCTCGCCAGAAAATTCCGTCCTTGGCCCATGATCGATCGTTTGTTGATCCTGTCTTGGTCGAAACTATGCAAAAATAAAGCAATGATCCTGTTCAGTCTTGTCTGTTCCCGAGAGCATGGCTTCGAGGGGTGGTTCAAAGACGGTGCCGCTTATGAAAGTCAGGCGGCGCTGGGCGATATCATCTGCCCGGTTTGCGGGGATCATCAGATCCGCAAGGCACCCATGGCGCCCTGTGTGCATACCGGAAAGGCCGTGGCAGCCGTGCCTGCCGAAGTTCTGCGGGAAGCCATGGTCGAGGTGCGACGGGTGATCGAGGAAAATTGTACCGATGTTGGGGCCGCCTTTCCCACCGAGGCGCGGCGCATGCATTATGGTGAGATCGAGGATCGTCCTATTTACGGTCAGGCAACGGCCAAAGATGTTCAGGAATTAGCCGAGGAAGGGGTGGAGGTGGTTGCTCTGCCCTGGATGCGGCGTCAGGACGGTTGAACGGCATCAAGCGGTGAAATGGTTAGAGCGATCGGCTGAACGCGCGACGGTTGGATCGAAAAGGCGGACTATCACCGCGTTGAGATAGTCCTTCCTGCTGGACGAATCCACAATATATGGTATAGCGACTAGGAATCAGACAATAGGACACTGCTGAGTATGGCTGGACATTCGCAATTTAAGAACATCATGCATCGCAAGGGGGCTCAGGATGCCAAGCGGGCCAAGGTGTTCACCAAGTTGATCCGCGAGTTGACTGTCTCGGCGCGGGCGGGCTTGCCCGATCCGGCCGCCAACCCGCGCTTGCGTGCAGCGATTTTGGCAGCGCGCGAGGCGAATATGCCCAAGGACACCATCGAACGGGCCATCAAGCGTGGTGCCGGTGGGGAAGCCGACAGCAATTACGAGGAAGTGCGTTACGAGGGCTATGGGCCTGGGTCGGTGGCGGTAATTGTCGAAGCCCTGACCGATAATCGCAATCGTACGGCGTCGGAAATTCGTTCGGCCTTCAGCAAACATGGTGGAAGCTTAGGGGAAACTAATTCCGTCAGTTTCATGTTTGAGCGCATTGGCGCGATCCATTACCCGCCGGCGACGGCTAGCAGCGATTCCATGTTTGAAGCCGCGCTGGAGGCCGGTGCTGAAAATGTCGAAAGCAGTGAGGACGGCCATGATATCGCCTGTGCGCCTGACGATCTGAATACAGTGCGTGAGGCCCTGGAGACAAAATTTGGTGCCCCGGCCAGTGCGCGGCTGGAATGGCGGCCGCAGACGATGGTCCCGGTCGCCGACGAGCAGCTGGCCCAAACATTGATGAAGTTTCTTGAAGTCCTGGAAGACAATGACGACGTCCAGCGCGTCCAGGCAAATTTTGATATTTCACAAGACGTTATGGAGCGCCTGAGCGCCTGATTGCAAAGCATGCGACTGATCGGCCTTGATCCCGGATTGCGAACCACAGGTTGGGGCGTGATCGAAGCTGTGGACAATCGGCTCAGCTGGGTGGCCGATGGGGTGGTGCGGTCTGATGACAGCCTGCGCTTGTCGGAGCGTTTGGCGCAGCTGCATCGTGGCGTCGCCGCTATCCTTGGTGAGTTCGCGCCTGCCGAGGCCGCTTTAGAGGAAACCTTCGTCAATAAAAATCCGTCCTCGACGCTTAAACTTGGGCAGGCCCGGGGTGCGGTTATGGCTGCGCTTGGCCTGGCCGGTTTAATGGTGGCCGAGTATGCGCCAAGATTGGTCAAGAAATCCCTGGTGGGCACCGGGGCGGCGGCTAAAGATCAGGTTGGTATGATGGTTCGGCATCTGCTTCCGGGATGCCGGGTGGCTCAGGCTGATGCTGCCGATGCACTGGCGGTGGCCATCTGCCACGCCCATCACCGCGGCACAACGCACCGGATTTCTTTAGCCCTGGAGGCCGGGCGATGATCGCCAAGCTGAAAGGCCTGCTCGATGGAAGCGGCGAGGATTGGGCGGTGATCGATGTGGGCGGCGTTGGGTATCTGCTTTTCTGTTCGAACCGTACCCTTGCTCGCCTTCCTGCTTTGGGCGGCGCGGTCCAGCTTTTCGTCGAGACGCATGTGCGCGAAGACCATATCCACCTTTATGGCTTTCTTGAGCCGGCCGAACGGGAATGGTTCCGTCTTTTGCTGACCGTACAGGGGGTTGGCAGCAAGGTGGCTTTGGCCATCCTTTCGGCGCTGGCCCCGGATGAATTGGTTCGGGCCATCGCCGCGGGCGACAAGGCGATGCTCAGCCGGGCGCAGGGAGTCGGACCAAAGCTGGCAGCGCGTTTGGCTTCCGAATTGAAAGACCGGGTTGCCACCCTGTCCCTGGGTTCAGAGGCTGGCCCCTTGGATAGCCTGAGGCTCCGGGAAGCGACGGCGGGGCCGCTGGAAGAAGCGATCTCCGGTCTCGTCCATCTGGGCTATCGCCGGGTGGAAGCGCATGCAGCCGTGCTCAAGGTTGCGGAATGGCTGGGAAAAGATGCGTCCGCCACAGCTTTGATCGGAGCCGGCCTTAAAGAACTGGGACGGGATCTGGTGCGATGACCGACCCTCGCATGGTAAGCCAGGACCCCATTGCCGGGGATGTTGAACATAGCCTGCGGCCGGCAAGTTTAGCCGAGTTCATTGGCCAGAAAGAAGCTTGCGGGAATCTTGGTGTTTTTATTCAGGCGGCGCGGGCAAGGGGCGAGGCCCTGGATCATACTTTGTTTTTTGGGCCGCCCGGCCTTGGTAAAACCACTTTGGCCCAGATTGTTGCCCGCGAACTCGGCGTTGGTTTCCGGGCGACCTCGGGGCCGATCATCGCGCGGGCCGGGGATCTGGCGGCGCTTCTGACCAATCTTGAGCCCCGTGATGTTTTGTTCATTGATGAGATTCATCGCCTTAATCCTGCCATAGAGGAAGTGCTTTATCCGGCTATGGAAGATTTTCAATTGGATCTGATTATTGGCGAAGGCCCGGCGGCGCGTTCTGTTCGCATCGATCTGGCTCCCTTTACGCTGATCGGGGCTACCACCCGTTCGGGCCTGCTGACGACGCCCTTGCGGGAAAGATTCGGTATTCCGCTGCGGATGAATTTTTATAATACCGATGAATTGAAGACCATTGTTTGCCGGGCCGCCCGTATTCTCGCTTGTCCTATTGGCGACGACGGGGCTGCCGAAATCGCCCGCCGGTCACGCGGGACGCCTCGCGTGGCCGGACGCCTTTTGCGGCGGGTGCGCGATTTTGCGGTCGTAGCCGATACGCTGCCGATTACCCGGACGGTTGCCGATGACGGGCTTTCCCGTCTGGGCGTGGATCAGGCCGGGCTTGATGCCATGGACCGGCGCTACCTTTCCTG
>DUZC01000118.1 GCA_013349735.1 Rhodospirillaceae bacterium | reverse complement strand
GGCCGAACCGGTGGGAGCCATCATCGAGGCCGTCAAGGTGGCGCTTGAACATACGGCCCCCGAACTGGCTGCCGATATCGTCGACAAGGGCATTGTCCTGACCGGCGGGGGCGCCCTGCTCTCCAATCTCGATTTTGTCCTCAGGCATGCTACGGGCCTGCCGGTGTCGATTGCCGATGACCCCTTGTCCTGTGTCGCTTTAGGCACCGGCCGGGCGCTGGAAGAAATGCCGAAATTGAAAAATGTCCTAAGCAGTATGTATTAAGTCTTACCACAATCGAAATGCTAGGCAGGGAGACCGGCGGTGAAGCAGCATTCGGGAACGCTAGGGCGACTGGCGACACTGAAGCTTCTCGCGCAACGTTTTGCGTTCCTGTCTCTGGTCATGGCCTCTTTTGCCCTTATGTTGCTGGGCAAAGCGGATACCCTTCTGGTTGAGCGCCTGCGCGAGACGGTTGGCGATGTTGTGGCCCCTATCCTGGACGTGATGTCGCGGCCGGCGGGGGTTGTCTCCGACATCGTGTCAGGGGTGCATGACCTGGCGGCCCTCAGGGCTGAAAATGTTCGATTGCACGAGGAAAATGCCACACTTCTGCACTGGCATACGGTGGCCCGGCAATTAGATAATGAAAACCGGGCCTTGCGCGGGCAGCTAAATTTTGTCCCCGATCCCGATCCGTCTTTTATTACGACCCGGGTCATCGGGGATACCGGCGGCGCCTTCGTTCATTCCATGCTGATCAATAGCGGGGTCCGCGAAGGGGTCCGTAAAGGTCAGGCGGTTATTGCCGGCGAAGTGTTGGTGGGGCGTATTGCCGAGGTGGGCCAACGGGCCGCCCGGGTGTTGCTGCTGACGGACATCAATAGCCATATTCCGGTTATCATCGAGAATTCGCGGGCCAAGGCAATTCTGACCGGCGATAATTCGGATCGGCCACATTTGAATTATCTTTCGCCCAATACCAATGCCGCGCCGGGCGACCGCGTGGTGACTTCCGGCCATGGCGGCGCCTTTCCGCCCGGGATGCCGATTGGTGTGATTTCGTCGGTGCAGGATGGCATCGTTCGGGTCGAGCCTTTTGTCCATCGCCATCAGTTAGAATATGTGACGGTGGTGGATTACGGACTCGCCGGGGTGCTGCCTTCGGATGGGCCGGCGGAAGGGCGGGAGCGGTGAAAGGGACGCTTCTGCAGCGGATGGATCAGGGCATCCGCCAGTTTGTTCCCGTTGGCCTGACCCTTCTCCTGATTTTACTTGATGCCATGCCCGCCAGATTGCCAGGCTATGCCCCGGTGTCGCCGCTTTTGCCGATAATCAGCGTCTATTATTGGTCCTTTTGCCGGCCGGATTTATTGCCACCGGCGGTGGCCTTTGCCTTAGGGCTGGTCAATGACGTCATCATGGGCAGTCCCTTGGGGGTCTCGTCTTTGGTCTATCTGTTGGTCCAGGGGATGACATTGTCCCAGCGGCGTCTTCTTAGCGGGCGGCCGTTTATGGTGGGCTGGTTAGGGTTCCTGGTCATCGGGTCGGGGGCCATTGCTCTGCAATGGTCAATGATTTCAATGATTTTTGGACATTTTCTGGATTTGCGTGCGGTGCTGTTCGAAGTGCTGATGACGGTTTCCTTTTATCCCCTGGTCAGTTGGCTTTTCGCCCGGGCGCAGTTGGCTTTACTGAAATCATCATGACGATGAACAATGACAGCGATCGCAGTAAGGTTGTCGGGCGTCGCGCGCTCCTGTTGGGTGGTGGGAAATTAGCGTTGATGTCGGCCTTGATCGGTCGGATGTATTATTTGCAGGTGCTTGAATCCAGCAAATATACGGTTCTGGCTGAAGAAAACCGGATCAATCTAAGGCTGTTGCCGCCACCGCGCGGTCGTATTCTCGATCGCAACGGCGTGCCGATGGCGGTCAATCAGCAGAATTATCGGGTTCTGATCGTCTCCGAGCAGACCGAAGATTTGGACGACACGCTTGATGCCCTTGCCGGCATTATTCCTATCAATGAGCATGATCGCGCCCGAATTGCCCGGGATGCCGAACGCCATCGCAGTTTTGTGCCGGTTACTGTTCGCGAAAACCTTTCCTGGCAGGATGTTTCGCGGATTGAAATCAATGCGCCCGACCTTCCCGGTGTGATGATCGATGTCGGCCAAAGCCGCAACTATCCTTTGGAAGGATTGGGGGCGCATCTGCTTGGCTATGTGTCCGCGGTATCGGAACCTGATTTGCAGTCATCAACCGACCCTTTGCTGGAACTGCCGGGCTTTCGTATCGGCAAGGCCGGAGTCGAGCGGGTCTATGACCTGGCGCTCCGGGGCAAGGGTGGAACCAGCCAGGTCGAGGTTAACGCGGTGGGGCGGACCATCCGCGAATTGAAGCGGGATGACGGCGAACCGGGGTTGGATCTGAGTCTGACCATCGATCTCGATCTGCAACAATTCGCCGCACAACGTCTGGGTCAGGAAAGTGCCGCTGCCGTTGTGATGGATATTCATACCGGTGATTTGCTGGTGATGGCTTCGACCCCGTCTTTCGATCCGAATGCTTTCAATCGGGGGCTTTCTGCCGATGAATGGAAAGAATTGTCCAGCAATCCGCGGTCGCCTCTGACCAATAAGAGTATTGCCGGTCAGTATCCGCCGGGCTCCACCTTTAAGCTGATGACCGCCTTGGCCGCCCTGGAAAGCGGGTCCGTCACGGCCGATCAGCGGGTGTTTTGTCCAGGCCAAATGAATTTGGGCTCGATCAGCTTCCATTGCTGGAAGAAGGGGGGCCATGGTTCGATGGATATGGTGAATGGCATCAAGCATTCCTGCGACGTCTATTTTTATGAAGTCGCGCGGCGGACCGGCTTTGAGCGGATCGCGGAAATGGCCAAACGCTTTGGGCTTGGTTCGCCGATGGGGCTTGATCTGCCCGGCGAGCGTCCGGGTAGCATTCCAAATAAAGAGTGGAAGCGGGCGACGCTCAATCAGCCTTGGCATCCCGGCGAGACCTTGATCAATGCCATCGGGCAGGGCTATGTCCTGGCGACGCCCCTACAATTGGCGGTGATGTGCGCCAGAGTGGCCAATGGTGGCTTTGCCGTGGCCCCCCATCTCGCTCGCGATATGGTGGAAGGTGTCCATGCGACGCCAAGGCCGGAACCCAATTGGCCAAGTCTGGGTATATCCCGTCAGTCTTTGACTTTGGTTCGGCGCGGCATGTTCGCGGTGGTGAATGAACAGGGTGGAACCGCCTATGGGGCCCGGGTCAAGGATGAAAGTTTTGCCATGTCGGGCAAGTCGGGTTCGGCCCAGGTCAGGCGCATTACCGTCAGAGAGCGCGACAGCGGGGTAAAAAAGAACGAGGATCTGCCTTGGAAAGAGCGGGATCACGCGCTTTTTGTTGCCTATGCGCCCGAGGCCGAGCCCCGGTTTGCCTGTTGTATCACAGTTGAACATGGTGGCGGTGGCTCGGCCGTGGCCGCGCCGATGGCCCGCGACATTCTGGTTGAGGTGCAAAAGCGTTATCCAGCCCATACGGCCGGTCTGGCGCCCCGTGTCCGCTCCGCGCTTGGCGGCCAGACCGGTCATGATTCTTGTGAGCACGGATAATGATGTCCGCCCGTCATTTTCGTTTCAGCCGTTCCGAAATGACGCTGCGCGAGAAGTTGTGGCATGTCAGCTGGTCCTTTGTTTTGCTGGTGACGGTGGTTTGCTCGGTCGGTTTTCTGACCCTTTATTCTGCCGCGAATGGCAATGTTGATCCTTGGGCTTCGCGACAGATGGTGCGTTTCCTGGTTGGCCTGGCGGTAATGCTGACCGTGGCGATGGTCGATATCCGCGCCTGGATGCGATGGTCTTACACGCTCTATGTGGTCGCCTTGGTGCTGCTTTTAGCCGTTGAGATCCGTGGCTCGGTGGGAATGGGGGCGCAGCGTTGGATTGACTTGGGCTTCATCCAATTGCAACCCTCGGAAATCATGAAAATCACCTTGGTCTTGGCCTTGGCGCGCTATTTTCATGGGGCGACCTATCAGGATGTCGGACGGCCGGTCTTTCTGATTGCGCCTTTGCTGATCGTTTTTACCCCCGTGGCCTTCGTGCTTAAACAGCCGGATCTTGGTACCGCCATGATGTTGACGCTGGCCGGTGGCGCCATGTTCTTTCTGTCCGGGGTCCGTTTATGGAAATTTGCCCTTATTCTTGGCGCTGGGGGTGCTGCTGTGCCGATTGCCTGGCAGTTCATGCGCGAATATCAGCGGCAAAGGATCATTACTTTCCTTAATCCGGAAAATGATCCCTTAGGGGCCGGTTACCATATTCTTCAGTCCAAAATTGCGCTGGGCTCTGGGGGGATGTTTGGCAAAGGGTTCCTTTTGGGAACCCAAAGCCATTTGAATTTTTTGCCGGAAAAGCAGACGGACTTCATCTTCACGATGCTGGCCGAAGAATGGGGCATGGTCGGTGGGGTTTTTCTTTTGAGCCTTTACGGTTTGATCCTTGCCTATGGCTATGCCATGAGCCTGCGCTGCCGCAATCAGTTTGGCCGGTTGGTTGGTTTGGGCCTGACCAGCACCTTTTTTCTTTATGTTTTTATCAATATTGCGATGGTCATGGGCTTGGTGCCGGTGGTCGGCGTGCCGCTGCCGCTGATTTCCTATGGCGGCACCGCAATGCTGACTCTTTTGTTCGGTTTCGGTTTGATTCTCAGTGTTTACATTCATCGCGACGTGCATATTGGTCGGCGCGGCGCCGGCGATGAGGTTTAGGAAAAAGCGTTCGACAAAGGCGGTGGCCTTTGCTACAAAGCCGGCCTCGTGCGGCATGGTCGCAGTCTGTTTGCGGGCGCATAGCTCAGTTGGTAGAGCAGCTGACTCTTAATCAGCGGGCCGTAGGTTCGAGTCCTACTGCGCCCACCAAAAAAAGCCTCGGAATCCAATGGGTTCCGGGGCTTTTCTTTGTAGAGTTCATTGCAGATTTAAGGTTGCAATGAGATTTGCAATGTTCAGAGGTGCCCGATCTGGGCCACTTCATCGGCCATTTCTTCCAGTGGCCTGGTGTCGAACAGCTCCGGAGGTATCAACGCTACCATTTTTCTATCCACAAACTCGATGTGGGAGTCTATCCAGCGGTCCATGACGGTTGCCAACCAATCCAGTGAGGACGCCGATCCCCTGGCGATGGAACGGCCCTTGCGCTCAACCCGTTCTATGAACTTGGCGTGCTGATAGAGCGTCGTGCGATCAAATTGGTTCACCCTGCCGCCCCCCATGGCCAACAGAGTGATTCAAATTGAACGCGTGAGGCTCTAGTGTCCCGATTCCGAAGTTCGTGCGACCCAATCCAGGCTATTATCGAACTTCGGAATCGATCAGGACACTAGCAACTAATTGTTTCTAGTGTGGTTT
>DUZC01000237.1 GCA_013349735.1 Rhodospirillaceae bacterium | reverse complement strand
AGCGCTGATCCAGATCAATGCCAGCCGCGACCAGCTGGAAGCCGATGCCAGCCGATTGGCTTTGGCGCAGGGCGAAGCGCAGCGACGCCTGCAACAGATAAGCACGGACCGGGAGCGTGAAACGGCGCGTCACCAGGACGCCGTCCAGAATCTGGAAATTCTGGCCAGTGAAAAAATGCGCCTTGAGGACGCTGCGGCCGGCGAAATCGAGCAGCAAGCCGCCGCGCTGGTCTTGGTCGATGAGGCCCTTGAACAGGTCCAGACGGCAGAGGGCCAGCTTAACCGACTGATGGAAGAGGTGGCCGCCGCCGACGCCGAACGGGCCGCCGCCCTTCGGCAGCAAAGCGAAGCGGAAGCGCGTCGCAGCCGCCTGGAAAAGCGGGCGGAAGACGTCGCCGGACAAATCCAACAGGCCAGGAACGAGGCCGTGGATCAAGCGGTGCTGACCTCGGCGGAAATGGACCTTGAAGAAGCGCTTGAGCATCTAGAAAACTGTCGGGACCTGACAGAGCAGGCCGAGCGGCGGCGGCTGGAAGCCAGCCAGACCCGCGACGCCGCCCGCGAAAGCCTGCAAAGCCTCCGCGCTGCCCGCAGCGGTCTACTGGCCGAAGCCGAGGCGCTGCGTGATTTGCTCGGCCCGGCGCCGGAAGGCGCACAGGCCCCCATCCTTGAACAAATCACCGCCGTCGCCGGCTACGAACTGGCCCTGGGCACCGCTTTAGGCGAAGATCTTTCGGCGCCGGTGGCGGTCGAGGCCCCTTTTTCCTGGCAAATTTTGCCCCCCTTGACCGAACAGCCTTCTCTGCCCCAGGGCTGCCATCCTTTGTCACATTTCGTTACCGCCCCAACCGCTTTGGCGCGCCGTTTGGCCCAAATCGGGGTGGTCCTGGACAATGAAAGCGGCGAAAGGGCACAGGCGCAATTGGCCGTGGGGCAAAGGCTGGTAACCCTTGGCGGCGATCTTTGGCGCTGGGATGGCTTTCGCATCAAGGCCGGCGCCCCCAATGCTGCGGCGGCCCTTTTACGGCAGCGAAACCGGCTAAAGGAATTGGAAACCCGCATTGAAGACGCTGAGCTTGGTCTGCATTCTGCCGAAGAGCGGGCCCGTGACTCGGCCTTTCGCGTCGAAGAGGAAGCCAAGGCAGAACAAAGCGCCCGCGAGGCCACCCGCGCCGCCGAATCAGACTGCAATAAATTGCGGGATAGTCTGGCCAAACTGGCGCAGAAAGCGGCAAGCGCCCAGGCTCATCTGGACCTGCTGGCGCAACAATCGGCCCAAATTGGCTCGGATCTTGCCGAAGCCCGGGCCGAGGAGGCCAGCGCCAATGCGCGGGTTGCCAGTTTCCAACCGACGGACGGCGCCAAAGATAAAGTTTCTTTGCTAAGAGCAGATCTGGCCGAGCGACGGACCCGTCTGGTCGAAGCCCGAGGCCTTCAGGATCGGCTGCGTCTTGAGGCCGCGGAACGTCAACGCCGGATCGACAGCATCAAAAATGAAGAAAATTCCTGGTTGGGACGGGCAAGCAATGCCGCCCGTCACCAAGAAGAACTTGGCCAACGGGCTCAAGAAGCCGAAGCCGAACTGGCCCATTTGACCCGTCTGCCCGAGGAAATTGGCCAGCGCCGGCAAGACCTGCTGACTCAACAAGCCGCCGCGGAGACCGCGCGCCAAATAGCCGAGGCCCTCCTGACGGACGGCGAGCAGAAGCTGGTCGCTGCCGACCGCCTGTTGAGGGAAGCGGAACAGTTTTTGGCGACAAAGCGCGAGGCCCGCATCCGCCTTGAAGCTGAAACCAACGCGCAACGCCAGGCAGCCGAGGCCTTGTCCTTGCGGATCACCGAGCGTCTGGAAATGGACCCGGAGCAGTTGCTAAGCCAAATGTCCGAGACGAGCCCCGACACATCGGGAAACTGGCAAAGGCGCCTGGAACAGCTGCAAAATGAACGCGAAAACATGGGGCCGGTCAATCTGCGCGCTGAAGAAGAAGCCAAGGACTTGTCTACCCAGATTGACAGTCTTGGCAAGGAACGCACCGATCTGACTTCGGCCATCAGCAAATTGCGCCAGGCCATCAGCGAGATTAACCGCGAAGGACGACAAAGACTGCTGGCCTCGTTTGAAGCGGTCGATCAACATTTCCGTCAATTATTCGTGCGCCTGTTTGGCGGCGGCCGCGCTCATCTGGCCCTTACCGAGGCCAATGATCCCTTACAGGCCGGCTTGGAAATCATGGCCAGCCCGCCAGGAAAAAGACTGCAAGTTTTGTCGTTGCTGTCGGGCGGTGAACAGGCTTTGACCGCGCTGGCCCTGTTATTTGCCGTTTTCATGACCAACCCAGCCCCCATTTGTGTCCTCGATGAAGTGGACGCCCCGCTGGACGACGCCAATGTCGACCGTTTCTGTTCCTTGGTGGCGGAAATTGCTCAGGCCTCTAAAACGCGCTTTCTGGTGGTTACCCACCATCGCATGACCATGGCCCGGATGGACCGTCTTTTTGGCGTTACCATGGCGGAACGCGGCGTCTCGACGCTGGTTTCGGTTGACCTCGCCGCGGTCACATTGTTGCGCGAACCGGCTTGAATAAGACCTATCGCAGTCTTCGTTTAAGAAAAGCGTCATTCCGCTAGGGAAAAGGGCATATAATCAATATATTGACAAGGTGAGCGACGAAGCTTGGTTCAAGGGTTTGTATCCTTGACAGTGCGCAGCCCAGATCTTATGGTGCCCGCGCTTTTGGCTTTTCCGCAGTCAAAAGAGGGGCCTGTGTCTGCGACCATGATGGACGAACCCAAAGCCCCTTTATCGCTTGAGGATCTGGATGCCCGTCTGCGCGCCGCGCGCGCGCAGGAAAGCACCAAGGACCCAGAGCGATCGCGGACGGGTGACGCGGGATCCGGCATGGGCCTAGGATTTCGTGTCGCGACGGAGTTGGTGGCCGGGATCGCTGTGGGAACCCTTATCGGGTTTGCTTTGGACAGTTGGCTCGGCACCCGGCCGGTGTTGATGGTGGTGTTCTTGTTTTTGGGCGCCGCCGCGGGTGTGATGAATGTATATCGCGCGGCTAAGGGCCTGGACGATTCCGTCGGATTAGGGCAGGCTCAGCGGCGGAAAGATCGGTCGAACGGTTCATAAGAGAGGCGGACGTTGGCTAACCCAGTCGAACAATTCCGAATTGAGCCCCTGGTACCTCTGGAGATCGGAGGGGTGAATGTTTCTTTCACCAACTCCGCTTTGTTCATGGTGGTATCAATTTGTTTGGTCACAGCCTTTCTGACCTTGTCGGTGCGCGGTCGCGCTCTGGTGCCCGGTCGGTGGCAATCAATGGCCGAAGTCATGTACGAATTCGTGGCCAACATGATTCGTGACAATGTGGGATCAAAAGGGCGGAAGTATTTTCCCTTTATCTTCACACTGTTCATGTTCGTGCTCTTTGGCAATCTGATCGGCATGGTGCCTTACACCTTTACCTATACCAGCCATATTATTGTTACCTTCGGCTTGGCCATTGTGGTCTTTGTCGGTGTGACGATTATCGGCTTCATGCATCATGGCCTGCATTATTTCCGGATGTTTTTCCCGCACGGCGCCCCTCTGGCGACGGCCGTCATCCTGGTGCCGATCGAACTGATTTCCTACTGTTCCCGCCCCTTCAGCCTGGCTATCCGTCTTTTCGCCAATATGACCGTCGGTCATATCATCCTAAAGGTGATGGCCGGATTTGTTGTGGCGCTGGGCGTCTTTGGAATCCTGCCCATGGCCTTCCTGGGCGGTGTCACCCTGCTTGAGTTCGGCATCGCCCTTTTGCAGGCCTATGTCTTTACCATCCTGTCCTGCATTTATCTGCATGACGCCATCCATATGCATTGAGTTTAGTTCTATCTTTGGAAAGGGAATTTAAATGGATCCGCAAGCTGCAAAGATGATTGGTGCTGGTTTGGCCGCCATTGGCATGATCGGCTCGGGTATCGGCGTCGGAAACATCTGGGCGAATCTGATTTCCACCGTCGGACGCAACCCGGCAGCCAAGGCCAATGTCGAGCTCTATGGCTGGATCGGCTTTGCGGTCACCGAGGCCATTGCGCTTTTTGCCTTGGTTGTCGCCCTGATCCTGCTGTTCGTCTGATCTTTCGAACGACGAAGCCTTTGGCCGGCGACCCCTTTGCTGGGACTGTCGTCGGCCTGGGCTTCTTCTTTGTCCTTCGCGAACCGGAAGGCCCTTGAGCGATGCCTCAGTTCGATCCGCATTTCTTTTCTTCGCAGCTGTTTTGGCTGTATGTCACGTTCATCTTTCTTTACGTGGTGCTGTCGACCCTGGCCATGCCAAAAATTGGCGCGGTCCTGGAAGAACGCCAGCGCAAGATTGACGAGAACCTGGACAAAGCCGCCAAGTTAAAGGCTGAAGCCGAAGCCGCTGTGGCTGTCTATGAAAAGGCCCTGGCGGATGCCCGGGCCGAAGCGCAGCGTGTGCTGCGGGCGACGGGCGATGCCCTGGCCCATAAGGCAGAAGAACAGCAAAAAGCGCTGGGCGAGCGTCTGGCCCAACAGGTTCAGGCAGGCGAAGCTCGCATTGGTCAGGCCAAGGAACAGGCTCTGGCTAATTTGCGCGAGGTCGCCATTGATGTCGCCAAGGCAGCGACTGCGCGATTGACCGGAATTTCCGTTGATGACGCCGCGGCTTCCGCTGCTGTCGCCTCGGCCCTTGAGGAGCGCCGCTGATGCTGATCAGTATCGCCGAAGCCGCCGAACATGCGGCGGCCCACGCCGAACATGGTGGCTTGTTTTCTGACCCGGAAACCTGGGTGGCCATTACCTGGCTGATCGTTGTCAGCCTTTTGGCCCGTCCGGTATTTCGGGGCATCACCGCAGCGCTTGATTTGCGGCGCGAAAAAATCCGCGCCCGCATTGATGAAGCCGAACGGCTTTGCGCCGAGGCCCAGGAATTGCTGTCAACCTATCAGCGCAAGCAGCGGGAAGCCCTCCAGGAAGCCAAGGACATTATCGCCAATGCCCAGGCCGAGGCCGAACGTCAGGCGGCTCAGGCGGCCCGCGATCTTGAAGATCTGTTGAAGCGGCGTGAGCAGCAGGCCTTGGACCGCGTTGCCCAGGCTGAAGCAGAAGCCGTTCGCGCGGTAAGAAATAAGGCGGTGGATATGGCCATCGCGGCAACGCAGACCTTGATAGCCAATCATCTGCGTGCCGATCAGGCTTCAGCCCTGGTTGATGCCGCCATCAAGGACTTGCCTGAACGTCTGCATTAACCGTTGTTTTATCGCATGCGGCCCTTGTTCGACCCGAATATTGCTTCTATGTTTACTGGCGAAAACGGGGCTTAGACTTGCCTCGCCCTTCGTCTGTCTAATTGTCCAAATGCGCTGTCCCGCGAAGTCTTCAGGGTCGCTTTGACGGGACGCGGCTTTAGGGGAGCTACCATG
>DUZC01000182.1 GCA_013349735.1 Rhodospirillaceae bacterium | reverse complement strand
AGGTGCCCTTGGCCAAAGCGACCGGCTTCGGGGTGATGAGCGTCAATGAGCAAGGCCAGGTCATTCGTTTTGCCGAAAAGCCTTCCCATCCCGATCCAATTCCAGGTTCAGCGAATCTGGCCCTGGCCAGCATGGGGATTTACATTTTCAATGCGCAGTTTCTTTATTCCTTATTAGAACAAGATGTCGGCAATCTGGCGTCGGACCATGATTTCGGCAAAGACCTGATTCCCTCTTTGGTTGGCCGGAGCCGGCTGTTTGCTCACCGCTTTCAGGACTCCTGTGTCATGGATGGCGGAGCTGAAGAGGCCTATTGGCGCGATGTGGGAACCCTTGACGCTTATTGGGAAGCCAATATTGACCTTTGCCGGATCACGCCGGCGCTCAATCTTTATGATCAGAATTGGCCGATCTGGACGGATCAGGCCCAGAGCCCGCCGGCAAAATTCGTCTTTGATGCCGATGACCGACGTGGCATGGCGGTTGATTCCCTGGTAGCCGGGGGTTGCATTATCTCGGGGGCCGTTGTCCGCCGGTGCATGTTGTTTACCAATGTCCGGGTCAACTCTTACTGCATCCTGGAAGACTCGGTGGTCCTCCCGGATGTCGATCTGGGGCGCCATTCGCGCGTCCGCCGGGCCGTTATTGACAGCGGTTGTGTCATTCCTCCCGGCCTGGTGGTTGGTGAAGACCCGGTGCTGGATGCCAAACGCTTCCATCGTACCAGCGCCGGGATCTGTCTTGTCACCAAGCCGATGCTGGAAGCCATCGACCCTGGAAGTTTAATCGCTTAAAGCGCCCGCTTATTCCGGGCTTTTAAGGAAACGGTTCCACCAGCCTTTACGAGGGGCTGCCGGCGGTTCTTCGTTGGCAGCCGCCGGCTGTTCAATCGCGACAGGGGCTGCCGGTGATTCAACGGCCGAAGGTTCGGGGAGAGGAGCCTCAGGCTGCGCTGCGACGACCTCGATCGCGGCACGGTCCGAGGCGGCCTCGCTCGCTTCAACAACGGATGGCGCCGTTTTGCGCGGGGCCCGACGACGTTTGGGCTTTTCTTCCTCAACCGGTTCTGTCGGTTCCGCTGCCGCGCCTTCACTTTCTGCAGCCGTCACTTTTTTGCGGCTGCGTGACCGCTTAGGTTTGCTTTCTGCCATTGGTGCTTCTGTTGGCTGGCTATCAATTTGCAAAGCATCCGTCGCTTCATCGACCAGCGCGGGCTCTGTCACCTCCCCGTCGTCGGGACCATCGGCGCCGCCTTCGAGCGGTGCTGCCGGCAGCTCGTCCCGGCGGTTCCGCCGTCGGCCACCACGCTTGCCGCGCCGTCTCCGCCGGGGTGATGGCTCGCCAGAGCTGGGCAATCCACCGGTATCGGCGGCCTCATCGGCCGATGGTTCTGTTTCCGCCTCGGCGGGCTCAGCGGCGTCTGTTTCCGCTGTTTCAGCCAAAGACACCGCCGGGGTTGTTTTGCCCGCCGCCATCTCGCTGTCGTCACGCTTACCGCGCCGCCGCCGCCGCCGCCGCCGCCGCCGCCCGGCCTCACTCTCTTCGCCAAGAGCGTCACTCGGGGGTTTGCTGGACTGTTCCTCTGAAGCCGCTTCGTTCTCCTCCTCTTCGATTTCATCGACCTCTTCGTCAAGGTCCTCGAGAGGCGCCGGTTCAAGGACCGCCGGCTTGGGCAGCGGAAGTTCAATCGGTGTTTCCGAACGGACGCGGTCCATGCGAAAAGTCGGCGGAATCAAACTGTCATCGCCCACCAGAAAAACCCTAAATCCATAGCGCAGCTCGATCTCAGTGAGATCACCCCGCTTCTGATTGAGGACATAAAGCGCAATATTGGGATGAACAGTTACCGTGACCTCACTCGAGCGCCGCCGGATGCCTTCTTCTTCAATGGCGCGCAGGACGTGGACTGCAGACGACTCAATTGAACGGATAATGCCGCTGCCACCGCAATGGCTACAAGGCAGGAAGCTGGTTTCCATCAGGCTGGGGCGCAGACGCTGACGGGAAAGTTCTAACAATCCAAAGGCACTGATTTTGCCCAGTTGAATCCGCGCACGGTCAAAACGCATCGCCTCTTTCAGACGGCGCTCAACCATATGGTTGTTCCGGCTTTCCTCCATATCGATGAAATCGATAACGATTAATCCGGCAAGATCCCGCAGGCGCAATTGGCGGGCAATCTCGTCCGCCGCTTCGCAATTGGTTTTCTGCGCGGTCTCCTCGATATGGCGCTCCTTTGTGGAGCGGCCGGAATTGACATCGATGGCGACCAGGGCTTCGGTCTGATTGATAACGATATAACCACCTGATCGCAGTTGGACCACCGGGCTGTGCATCGCATCCAACTGCGCTTCAACCTGGAATTTATGGAAAAGCGTCGTGGCCGGTTCTTTGAACAGCTGGACTTTGCGGGCATGGCTGGGCGTCAGCATCCGCATGAAATCCTTGGCCAGACGATAGCCTTCTTCGCCATCGACAATGATGTCGTCGATGTCGCGGGAATAAAGGTCGCGGATCGAGCGCTTGATCAAATTGGCTTCTTCATAGACCAGTGCCGGAGAGGTGGATTTCAAGGTGAGATCCCGCACACTGTCCCAAAGGCGCAGCAAATACTCGTAATCACGTTTGATTTCTGGCTTGGTGCGCTGTGATCCGGCCGTGCGAATGATCACCGCCATCCCGTCCGGTATCTCCATCTCGGCAGCGATTGATTTCAGACGCTTACGATCGACAGCATTGGTGATCTTACGCGACACCCCGCCGCCACGGGCGGTGTTGGGCATTAATACACAATAGCGTCCGGCTAAAGAAAGATAGGTGGTCATAGCCGCGCCTTTGGTGCCGCGTTCCTCTTTGACCACCTGAACCAGAATAATCTGGCGCCGCTTTATGACTTCCTGAATTTTGTAACTGCGTAAACTTTTGGGCCGCCGCCGCTCCACATCGTCCGTATCGTCGCCGCCCACCAATTCAATGGTGGTGTCATGACTACCGTTGCTGTCCTCCCGGCCCTGCTCTTCACCAGCACCGTCGGGGCTGGCCTCTGAGCCATGCGACTCAGGGGCCTGTTCAACTGCGACCGCAGGAGCTCCCTCATCCCCATCGCCGAAATCGGCAGCGGTGGCGGTTGCGCTTTGGCGCATAACCTCGCGCTGCTCGGCCAACAGAGCCTGTCGATCAGCGACCGGGATCTGATAATAATCGGGATGAATTTCGCTAAAGGCCAGAAAACCATGCCTTCCGCCACCATAGTCAACAAAAGCGGCCTGCAGCGACGGTTCAACTCGGACGATCTTAGCGAGGTAAATATTTCCCTTTAATTGCTTTTTTGTCGAAGTTTCGACGTCAAATTCTTCGAGACGGGTCCCACTGACCACGACGACGCGGGTTTCCTCCGCGTGGGTCGCGTCGATCAACATACATTTTGCCATTAAGCTCAGAACTCCAAGGCGCTGGCGCGGGCACAAGGTGCACTTTCACGCAGCAAAGTGATCCGACGAAGCCGACGGCGCCTGCGGTTTCCTGAATCAGCGTCTTGGTCATTTGCAGGACAAAGGGCATGTTGGGAGGAACCCTGCGGGCTGCACGCCCGGCTTCGAAATTCTTGTACAAGCGAAGGCTTCCGGCTGACGACGGTTACAGCGGCTTGGTCAATCCCGGCGGCAAACGCCCAACGGAATTGCGTCACCCTGGTCCGTAACTGGCCCAATAGCAAGGAATCCAGCCTACCGCAGCTTTCGCGCCGATAAGATAACCGCAGCTGAGGGCATCCGGCAATGGTCTTCTTAACCCTCTTCCGGCGAATCGGGTGCAATTTCTGGGTTTTGCGTTGAAGCCGGCGAATCCTTTTCGCTATATGATTGCTTTTCTAGTGTCCCGATACCGAAGTTCGTGTAAGCGCCGATGATGAAGTCGCATGAACTTGATAATCACGACACTAGGGATAGCGTCGTCCTTCAAACCGAGTTTCGAGTGCAGATGAGCCGATTCCAGACCTTGAGAGCGCTTGCCGGACTTATGGCGCTGATGACCATTCTGGTCTTGGCTCAGGGGGTCTTGGCCGCAGATCGGCCCGAGATAACCAATCTCCGGACCGCTGATCATGACGGGGTTATCCGGATCGTCCTGGATGTGACTCAGCCAATTTCCTACAGGGTTGCCAATGGCGAGGACGCTGCAAGGCTTGAGGTTGATTTGCCCGCCGTGACCTGGCTGGCTGATCTCCGTTCCGGGCCTCGCAATCTTAGCCTGCTGCGGCATTTCGAATATGTTCCTGCGCTGGACGGGCGGGGGATGCTGCGCCTTGAGTTTTCTCAGGCGGTAACCCTGAAACAATCCTTCACGATTCCGCCTCCAGCCGGCGGATCCTATCGTCTGGTCTTTGATGTGGGGCCAGCTCCCACAACCATCGGGCCGCCGCCGCCCAAGCCCAATCCACCCGGCTCGACGGGCGCCGTGATCAGCATGCCTCATCTTGAGCATCCTGTTCGCGACGCGCCTCGGCTGGATGGGGACAAAGTCGCAAGCGGTCCGGTGCCGGCGCCACAATTGGCAAAGCCAGGCAACGCACCGCCACCGCTACGACCACCGCCGGAGACCAGCCTGCCGGTGGCGGCCGTGACGCCGCATCCGCGTGAAGGGGATGGAAAAGCCCGTAGGGCGCCGCATTCGGGGAAGCCCGTGGTTATTCTTGACCCCGGTCATGGTGGTGTTGACCCCGGGGCCATCAGTGTCAGTGGGGCTTATGAGAAAAATATAGTGCTGGCTCTCGCGCGTGACGTAAAAACGCAATTGGACAAAGACGGCAAAGTGATATGTCTGCTGACGCGTGAGCGTGATCAGTTTGTCGCATTGCGTGAGCGCGTCGCCATCGCCCGAAACGCTCATGCCGATTTGTTTATGTCGCTTCATGCTGACACGGTGGCGGATCCTCTGATCCGCGGTTTGTCCGTGTATACGCTATCGCAGAATGCCTCGGATGCTGAGGCGCAGGCCTTGGCGGACAAGGAAAACAAGGCGGATATTGTGGCCGGCATTGATCTTTCCAACGAGTCTGCGGAAGTAACGAATATTCTTATTGATCTGGTGCAGCGTGAATCCATGAATCTTTCGGCCGTGTTTGCGCAAAGACTGGTTGCTGAAGTTTCGCGTGAGACCCATGTTTTGCTCCAAAACTCCCATCGTTTTGCCGGCTTTGCCGTTTTGAAGGCGCCGGACGTCCCGTCGGTGCTGGTCGAGACCGGTTATCTTTCTAATGAGCGCGACGAGCAAATGTTGCGTCGGCCTGAATACCGGGCCAAATTGGCTGGAGCTCTGGCTCGGGCTATCGAGCGCTATTTTGCGCAAACACAGAAGGCACGACGGTCATGAACATCGCCCGGAGGTGGCCGTGCTAAGGCTTTTGGTTCTGGCGTTCAGTACAGTTTTTCTCTTTGCGATCGT
>DUZC01000193.1 GCA_013349735.1 Rhodospirillaceae bacterium | reverse complement strand
GGTCCCCGTCTTCCGACAGCGTGTGAGGAACGAAGCCATAATTCACTGGATAATGCATGGCCGTATGCATGAACCGGTCGACGAACATCGCGCCAGAGACCTTGTCGACTTCATATTTAACGGGTTCTCCCCGCAGGGGTATTTCAATGATGACGTTGATGTCTTCTGGCGGGTTATGGCCAATCTCGATTTTTTCCAGATTCATTGCTTCCCTGCTTCGTTTGATTTGGACAGACTAAATTCGGTCGAAAATACGCCAACAAAGGCCCCCTGGCCATCTCGGATCGCAAAGGGCCCGCGTTTGGTCAAACATTTTTCTTTGTCGAACGGCTGGCGGCTCCAGAAAGGATTGCGATGATGTCGAACCTCGCCCTGCAGGAAATCTTTCAGGCGGCCCTGGCGCGGGTTGATCCCTATCGCATGATGGCCGAGCATTTGCGCCTTGAGGGCGACACGCTGGTGATTGATTTTGATGGGCTTCGCCAGGAAATCGCGCTGGGCGGTCGCAAAATTCTGGTGTTGGGGGCGGGAAAGGCTTCGGCGCCAATGGCCCGGGCCGTCGAGGATTTGCTGGGAGACCGGATCAAAGAGGGTCTGATCTCGGTGAAATACGGCCATACCGAACCGCTGAGGCGGATTAAACTGATCGAAGCCGGCCATCCGAACCCCGATGGGGCCGGCGAAGCGGCGGCCCGGCGGATTGCGGCGATGGCGGCCCAGGCGGGGTCCGACACGCTGATCATTAACCTGATTTCAGGAGGCGGTTCCGCGCTATTGCCTTTGCCCTTCACCAGCGATGACCCGGCGCTTGGCATCGCCCTGACGCTGGCCGATAAGCAGGAGGTGACCAAAGGCCTGTTGGCCTCGGGGGCCGATATCGGCGAAATAAACTGCGTTCGCAAACATCTTTCCGCTTTAAAAGGCGGGCGCCTTTTACGGCTTATGGCACCGGCGGAAAGTCTGAACTTTATTCTCTCCGATGTGGTCGGTGATCGCCTGGACATCATTGCCTCAGGGTTAACCAGTCCCGACCGCAGTAATTTCGCCGATGCTTTGGCCATTCTGCAGCATTATCAATTGAGTGATAAGGTTTCGCCTCAGGTCATGCGGCTTTTGGATCTGGGCTGTCAGGGAAAAATTCAGGAAACGCCTAAGCCGGGCGACCCGGTGGCCGCCTATGCCAGAAATTTCCTCATCGGCAGCAATCGCGCCGCCCTGTTGGCGGCTTGCGGCAAGGCCAGGGGACTAGGTTATCATACCGTTGCTCTGACCAGCAGTATGACCGGCGAGGCCCGCGAGGTGGCCAAACTGCTGTTTGGCATTGCCAAAGATGTGCAAGACAGCGCGCTTCTGGTGGCGCGACCGGCCTGCATCATTGCCGGCGGCGAAACCGTTGTGACCCTGCGTGGCGGCGGTAAAGGGGGGCGCAACCAGGAAATGGCCTTGGCCTTTCTGGTCGAAATGGCCAAAGACGAGAGCGATGGGCCGCCCATCGATTTTCTGGCGGCGTCCACGGACGGAAGTGACGGTCCCACCGATGCTGCCGGGGCCTTTGCCTCCTCGATCCTGCTGAAGCGGGCCAAGGCCCAGGGTTTGTCGCCGCATGTTTTTCTGGCGGAAAACAATTCCTATGCGTTCTTTGCGGCGATTGAAGGCCTGCTGAAAACCGGTCCGACCAGAACCAATGTCTGCGATCTCCAGATCATTACGGTTGGTACGCCACTTCAGCCTTGTTGACAGCTGTTTCCAAAAAAGATACTTTCGGCACTCCTGAACCTAAGGAGAGTGGCGATGAGGTCTGTATCCATTAATAATATCCTGTATTTTTCAGTCCTAGCCTGTCTATGTCTTGTTGCTGAATCGGCAACAGCCCAGGCTGTCGATGCGGCGGGGGGCGATATCTTCGCTTCGGTCAATGCGAAGGCTTTGGATCTGTTCAAAAACATTCGGAATATTCTAATGGTCGTGGGGGCCATCGGCGTTCTCTGCCTTGCCGCCGGCGCTTTTTTCGGCAAGTTCAAATGGCATTGGGCCATCAGTCTGTTGGGTGGGCTAACCCTCATCGCCTTTGTTGGGCAGGTCTTAACCTATTTTGGCCTTACCGCGCCGGCACAATAATAAAAAATTATGAGAGCGATGATTCTGCGCGTAGTTGCGGAGCCATCCCAGATATTCTGGGCACCAATTATGCCTGCAGCAATGAATATAATTGTAAATATTATAATAATGATGATGTTTATTGTTTTGTTAGACGTCAGCCCATTACCTTTTTTTATTACAACAATTATAGGTCATTCTAGTATAGCGGCATTCTCCGTGCGAGAGCCCCATTGCGCGACATTAATTATCGCCTGGGCGGAAAGTCGAAAAAAGACCGTCAATCTTCTGGGGGTCAAAGGGAACAAATATGTCTCCTGATCCGGCCCTGCTACCCGCCTTAAATGACGCGGCTCTGGGCCGTTTCATTGAGGTTCTTTCGCCGCTGCAGGTGGGGTTGGGGCTCGCGGGAGTGATCGTTTCGGCAACCGCTTTCACGCTTTTGTCGGTGCCGGCTTTGGCGCGGATGGTTCTTCCGCCACCCCGCGAAACCAGGCTCGCTGATCACCTGCCCTTTGAGCGGCTGATGCCGGATCTTCGTTCGATCCGCTGTCGCGATGGAACCTTAGTGCAATGTCTGGCGGTCGAGGGTCGGGACATCATGTTTCTCAACACCGCCGAACGCGACGCACTTTTTCAGGCGCGGAGACATTGGCTTGATTCGGTTGGTGAACTGGGTGTCGTCGTTCGCGTGATGCTTATCCGCGAACGGGTGTCGGGTCGGTGCGGGGATGAGTTTGATTTGCCGATTCTACGGGAATTGGCCGGGGTCTGGAACCGTTGCTTTCAGGTTTCCTTTCGCAATCGCCAAGTCATTGTGCTCTCGGTGTCCGGGAAATCCCGGTCGGCAGCCAGCCGTCTGGCCGAGGCTGTTGACGTGACCTTGCATGTGCTTGCTCCTTACCAGCCGCGGATCATGGTGCAACCTGAGGATTTTGGTCAGGGGTTGGTCGAGACCAATCTCATGGCCTTCTGGGGCGGGCTGATCAATCCGATTTCCCAGCCGGCCCCTCTGACCAGTCCCGGTGATCTGTCTGACATTTTGGTCAGCGATAGCATCGAATTTACCGGGGAGGAGGGGCTTATTCGCTTTCGCCGGGGACCAGACGAGCTCTATTGCGCGGTGATCGGCATTCGCCGGTTCGGCGATTACACCGATGAACAGTTGACCTGCGATTTTTCAAGCCTGGACGGGCAATTCACCCTGCTTCACCTTATTGAGCCCTGGTCGAAAACGGTCGCTACTTTGAAGCTTAGCCAGGAAAAGCGAATGAGTGTTGCGACCCGATTCAATTCGATCGCCAGCGAGCAGTTTGACGCGGCTTTACAGATTGTTGAGGGGCTGGATGAAACCAGGTCCGTTCTCTCGAATTATATGTTGGCAATTTTTCTGTTTGGGAAATCACCGGCTGAGATTTCTCGCCTGGATGGGGAAGTTCGAAAAATCTGTGCCCTCTATGGGGCGACCTCGGTTCGGGAAGGGGCGGCCGCGCAAGCCAGTTGGTTCGCTCAATTTCCAAGCTATGGCATTTGGCCCCGCTGCTACCGCTTCTTTTCCTCAAATATTGCCTGCAATGTGACCTTGGACCGGTCGCCCCAGGGGTTGCCGTCCAGTGATTGGGGTGACGGTCCTCTGGCCCTGCTCAAAACGGTTGGCGGAACCGCCTATTCCTTTCAGTTTCATATTTCGACGGAAAAGGATGCGGTGGCTCATTCTGTCTGCATCGGTCCGACGGGAACCGGCAAGACCACTGTTATGTGCTTCCTTGCTGCCATGGCTCTGCGCCACCCAAAGCTTCGTGTCTATATTTTTGACCGCTATCAAGGGGCCTATGTATTTACCACGGCGGTCGGGGGACAGTATCTCAATCTCACGACAGGCGAGTCTGCCGCCGGCGGTTGCCGTCTCAACCCCTTTCAGTCTCCTGACACGCCAGAGAACCGCGCCTTTTTAAGGCTCTGGTTGCGGGCAATTTCTGGCTGCGAGGATGCGGATTCCTTAGAAGAAATCGGCTTGGCGGTGCAGTCTTTGTATGAAAGCGGTCTGCCCGTCGAACGCCGGTCATTGGCCGCTCTTTATGACGCCTGTTTCAGCCCGAATAGCGCAATCAAGAAACATCTCTTCAAATGGGTCGATCACGCCTATTACGGAAAAATGTTTAATGCGGAAAATGATACATTAGATGTTCTGTCGAGTAGAGTTGTGTCTTTCGATATGACGGAGTTATTTAAAGATGAGCTTTTGGCGCAGGCATCAATATCTTATATAATGCATAGAATACAAAATAGCCTGTCTATTATTAATGCTCCAGCCATTATTTTTATAGATGAGACGGAACCAATGCTACGAAACCCAATGTTTCGTGCATATTTTCTGACGATGCTCCAAGAATATCGTAAGCGCGGTGTTGCGGTTGTTTCGGCATTTCAGCGACCCGAAGCGATTGCGCAATCGGGCATGGGCGAGGCCATTCGAGGTCAGTGCCAGACTGTATTTTTTTTCGCCAATCCCCAGGCCCGCCCCGAAGATTATGGTGATTGGTCACTGACCGAGTCCGAGTGGTCTTACATCAAAGGGACCCTTTCGGCATCCCGTCGCTTGCGCCGTTCCGTGCTGTTAAAGCGCGCAACCGGCGAGTCGGTTGTTCTGGATACTGACCTTACGCCGCTGGGTAGCCTTATTCGCATTTTTGCGTCCGGTCGGGAAAGTGTAACGCTGGCCAGCACCCTACAAAAGCGACATGGCGCCGACTGGGTCGGGCCCTATTTGCGCGGAGGCGCCTGATGCGCGATCTATCGAAAACAGGCTGTCGGTTTCAGGCTTTTGGCCTGCTGGCTTTATTGCTCTGGGCGACAGCGTTGCCGGTTCAGGCCGCCGGCATTCCCGTATTTGATTCCGCGGCTGTGACACAAGCGATGAAAGCCTTGGAACAGGCAACGGAACAGGCGCGTCAAATGAATGCGATGCTGGAGCAGGTAAAATTGATCACCCAGGCATTCGGGCAACCGGGGGTTCAAGGCACAGCTTTTCAGGACGCCTTTTTGTCAATGGCAGACAGTCAGTCCGCCCAGCTGGTCAAAGATCAGTTGGCGGCCTTGAAGAAAGTGGCTGGCTCCCTTGGTAAAGATGGGGCGGGGTCTTCAAACCCGGATTTTTCGACTTTTGCGTCCTCCCAAAATTGGGTGAACAGTCAATTGGCGGTGCTTTCCAATGCTGATCAGACAAGCAAGACGCAGGTTCGCCGTTCCCGCAATCTGATGGCAGGACAAGCGACTGCGGATGCTTATGCTCTGGCCTTGAACGCGCGTAGCCAATTGGCCGGTATGGATGACCGCGCGCAGAGCCTGGT
>DUZC01000199.1 GCA_013349735.1 Rhodospirillaceae bacterium | reverse complement strand
TCAGCGGGGTGGGGGGCAAGTTCGGCAGAGGGTGGTCGGTTGTTGCGGTGATCGCTGGGCTGGGGGGGGGCGGCGCGGCGAGGGCCCCCTGTCCTGCCGGTGCCGATGTCGCTGTCGGTGGTGCCGCTGCGGCGCCAGCCGGCGGGGGCGCCGCAGCGGCTTTTTGGGCGGCATCGGGCGCATTGGCGGGCGATGGGGCAAAGCCTGGCAGGCTGGGTGCGAGGGCAGGCGCCGTCGTCGCGGCCGGGGGGGGCGGCGAAGCTTCGGGCTGGGCTGCGGAAAAGGTTGGTCCGGCAAGCTGGGGCGCCCCCGGTTGAGGTACATTGGGCAGGGGCAGGCTGGCGAAAGCGGCATAGGCCCGACTGGCCTGACTGTTCGCGGCGGGTGGTGCGGGGGGCGCTGCCGCTTGCGGGGTGTCGAAGGCCGGTGGCAAGGCGGCGCCAGAGCTGTCCGGTAATTGCAGCGCATTGATCCGAACCGTGAAACTGCTTCCGTTGGGCAGGGCGGCCGGCGCATTCAAGCCGGATGGCCGGACCACGGTGGCGAGAAAACCCGGTGAAGTCAGGCGGGGCAGATCCCGTAAAGGATCCAGCGGCGCCAAAAGATTGGATTTCTCGGCGCCGGGTGGGGGCAAATCCTGAAGATTTGGCCATAAATTCAAGGGTGCGGCGCCGATCAGGCTGTCCTTGGCGGCCGTCAGCAGCGGCTGCCCTCCCGCCGCCAGGGGCTGACCATTGACGGCGATCACCCGTAAAACCGGCAGAGTGCCGAGACTGACCACCTGCAGGCGCAGGGTCGAGCCATCCACCACCGGCAAAGAAAGTTTCAGCAAAAGCGCCCCGGCCGCGCTTTGGACCTGAACCAGTCCGCTGGCGGGTTGACTGCTGGCGCCGGTGGTCTCAAGAACCGCGCCGCTCGCCAGTTGCGCCAACTGCGCCGGGGTGGCATTCACCACCGTTGCCGTCGTTGCCGGCGGGGTGGGGACGGACGCCGGTCCGCTTGGCGGCAAGCTGGGCGGGATCGAACTCATCGCCCTCCGAGCAGCTTTTCGACGATGGCTTCGACATCGGCGGCAGCCTCGCTGTTGGGCGAACGGGTCAGCAGCGGTGTCTGGTTGCGAATGGCTTCACGGACCTTGAGATCTCTGCGGATGACTCCGGCCAATGGCGGCGACACCTTAAGAAAGCCCTCGCAGGCCTTGAGCAAGGTATTATAGATGCGTTCGCCTTCCCGGGTCGAATTGGCCATATTGACCACCACCCGCATATCGGTGCCCGGACGTTCCATCTGCGTGATTTTGATAAAGGCATAGGCATCGGTCAGCGAAGTCGGCTCGTCGGTGGTGACGACGGCGATGGTGCCCGCGTTATTGGCCAGCGCCCGCACCGTTTTTTCTACCCCGGCCCCGAGATCAAGGACCACCCGGTCATAGGCGCAGGCCAGCAGGTTAAGGTCTTCGCCAAGGATTTGCAGGCGGGACAGTGGAATATTGGCCAGGGATCCTGATCCCGAGCGTCCGGCGATAATGTCAAAGCCGCCCTCGGCAAAGCTGACCGTCGCCTGGTTCAGCGTCAGCCGCCCGGTGACCACGCTGCCCAGGTCATGCTTGGGCATCAGGCCCAGTTGAATATCGACATTGGCAAGGCCGAGATCCCCGTCGAACAACAGGGTGCGTTGTCCGGCGCGGGCCAGGGCATGAGTCAAGGTGATAGAGAACCAGGTCTTGCCGACGCCTCCCTTGCCGGACGCCACGGCAATGACATTGCGGCCTTTGGGCCTTTGGCTCGGTCGGGGGGCCAGGGTCGGGACGGGTGATCCGATCATAATGAATGGGTCTCTGCTTTCGGGGAAAAGGCTTCAGGGGCGGATTTATCCGCGGAGGGTAACAGCAGCCGGGCCATAACACCGGCACTGATTGGCGTAACGCCGTTGACGACATGGGGTCCGGCACTGACATCGCAAAACATCAGCGGGGCGGCATCGGCGGCGGACATGATTGAACCAAGCCGGCGGGTGGTGTCAAGCCGGGTGGCCAGCAGCCGGGTCGCCCCGACGCTGCCAAAGGCCTCGCCGACCTCGGAGGCTTCGCTGGGATCGCCGCCGGCGGCCAGGACCAGCAGGGGCTCGACATTGGCCGCCTCGATCAGTGCGCTCAGATAGTCCAGATCGCTGGATTTGAAAGGGTTGAGCCCCGGGGTGTCAATAAAGACGATGTCAAATTGGCCCATACTGTCTTGAACGGTGCGTTGCAAGGAATCCGGCCCGCGCGCGGTGATCAGCTCGATTTGCAAAATACGGGTGAAAGCCGCCAGTTGCGCGGTGGCACCGGCCCGCACATTGTCGGCGGTGACGATGCCGACCCGGCGTCCCTTCAAAGTTGACCGGGCGGCAAGCTTGGCCACCATCATCGATTTGCCATTGCCGGGCGGGCCTACCAGCATAAAGGGGCGCGGCGCCCCATGGTCGGGCAGGGGGGCAAAGGCAAACCCGGCTTCAAGCGCGGCGGCACAGGCCAGCACAGGGTCTTCGATGCCGGCGGTATGGACGGCATTGACCAGCCGGTCGACCAGCCGGGACGGCAGACAATGTTCCACCAACGCTTCGCGGACCAGTTCGGCCGCCGGTGTGTGATGGGCATCGGCCAGCATTTCACTGATGGCATCTTCCACATCCGACGGTTCCAGAGCGGCGGTGATCCGGACCCCTTTGCCGCCGGCCGCCCGTTGGGTGGAAACGATAATGGCATCCTCACCCAGCTCCAGGCGGACCATATGCATGGCCTCGGCCATGCTGGGAGCGGTGTAGGACTTAAGCCGCATTTGCTATATCTGCCCCATGGTTTTGATTTTCGCTTTGGGGTGGATCTCCGATTGCGACATCACCACCGTGGTCGGGCGGAAGCGCTCGACGATAGAGCGCACATAGGGTCGAACCGTCGGGCTGGTCAGCAGCACCGGCGTTTCGCCCTGCATGGCAAAACGCTCGAAGGTCTGACGGGTTTTGGCAATGAAATCCTGCAGGCGCGATGGCGCCATCACCAGCTGACGTTCCTCGCCGGTCCCCTGCAAGGCCTCGATAAAGGCCTGCTCCCATTCCGGCGAAAGAGTGACCAGAGGAATGTAAGCCTGGCTGTTGGTGTTGGCGTCGCTGATCTGTCGGGCCAGACGGGTCCGCACATGTTCGGTCATGATCATGACATTACGGCTGTGGCTGGCCGCTTCGCCGACCCCTTCGAGTATGCTGCTGAGATCGCGGATTGAAACCCGTTCCTGCAACAGATTCTGCAAGACCCTTTGCAGGCCGCCCATGGTGATCTGGCTGGGGATCAGATCGGCAACCATCTTTTGATTTTCTTTGTCGAGCTCGTCCAAAAGCTTTTGCGTTTCGGCATAGGACAACAGATCCGGCATGTGATCCTTGATCACTTCAGTCAGATGGGTGGTGATGATGGTCGAAGGGTCAACCACCGTATAGCCGCGGAACAGGGCTTCTTCGCGGTTTGTGGGGTCGATCCACACCGCCGGCAGATTGAAGGTCGGTTCCTTGGTCTTTTCCCCGGGCAAGGTAATTTCCTCGCCGCGGGGATCCATCACCAGCAGCATGCTGGGGCGTAAATCGCCCCGTCCGGCTTCGACTTCCTTGACGTAAACCACATAGACGTTGGCCGGCAATTGCATATTGTCCTGGATCCGCACGCTGGGCATGACAAAGCCCATCTCCGAGGCCAGCGCCCGGCGCAGCGCCTTGATCTGATCGGTCAGCTTCTGTCCGCGCGGATTGCTGATCATCGACAGCAGGCCATAGCCCAATTCCAGGCGGACATTGTCCAGTTTCAGCGCGGTGGCAATCGGCTCTTCGGCCACCGGCTGGGTTGGGGTCTGGGCGGCTTTGGCTTCCACATCGGCCAGGCGTCGCCGTTCGGTGCGATCGACCAGATAGGCGGCGCCGCCGGTGATCAGCGCCAGGCCGATGAAAGGCAGCATCGGCATATCCGGCAGCAAGGACACCGCCACCAGCAGAAAAGAGCTCATCCCCAGGGCCTTGGGATAGCCGGCCAGCTGACCGAACATCGCCTTTTCGGTGGCTTCCTGCAGGCCGGCTTTGGTGACCAGCATACCGGCCGCGGTCGAGACGATCAGCGCCGGAATTTGGGTGACCAGCCCGTCACCGACAGTCAGTTTGGTATAAAATTCGGCGGCCTGGCTGAAGCTGAGCCCTTGCTGGGCCATGCCGATGATCATGCCGCCAATGACATTGATAAAAGTGATCATCAGACCGGCGACGGCGTCGCCGCGGACGAATTTCGACGCACCGTCCATGGCGCCGAAGAAAGAACTTTCCCCCTCCAGCTCGGCGCGGCGCTTTCTGGCCCCCGGTTCGTCGATCAGGCCCGATGACAGATCGGCGTCTATGGCCATCTGCTTGCCGGGCATGGCGTCCAAAGTAAAACGGGCGGCCACTTCGGCGATACGGGTCGAGCCCTTGGTGATAACCACGAAATTCACGATCACCAGGATGGCAAAGACAATAATCCCGATGATGAAACTGCCGCTCATGACAAAGCCGGAAAAGGCCTGAATGACCTTGCCGGCCCCGCCGGTACCCTCATGGCCATGGGCCAGGATCAGTCGGGTCGAGGCCAGGTTAAGCGCCAGGCGCAGCAAGGTGGCCATCAGCAGAACGGTCGGAAAGGAGCTGAACTCCATCGGTTTTTCGATGAAGATCGAGGTCATCAGGATCATCACCGCGAAGGTCAGCGAAAAGGCCAGCGAGATATCCAGAAGCCAGGTGGGCATCGGCAGGATCAGCGCTACCAGCAGGGCCACCACGCCAAAGGCGAACAGAATATCGCCACGCCGCATCGCTTCGATAACCCGATGCAAGGTCGGGCCGAAGGGATTGGCGGCGGCTTCGGCGGCTTCGGCGTTATCGGCCAAAATCAAGCTCCTCCCTGGCGGATCAGATCAAGGATCTTTCCGCTTCGCCGGGCGGTGGAACGGCGACGCCTTCGTCGCTGTACTGGCGAATCTTGTTGCGCAAAGTACGAATGGAAATGCCGAGAATGGTCGCGGCATGGGTGCGGTTGCCCAGACAATGTTCCAGGGTATCGATGATCAGGTCGCGTTCGACATCGGCGACGGTGCGGCCGACCAGGGCTTTGTTTGCGCCGCTGGCGGCCGAGGCCGCTGCTGCCGCCGAGGCAACCACCGCCTGGGCAGGGTCGTGAAAAGCCGGCATTCCGGACAGGACAATGGCCTCGGGCCCGATTTCCGTCTCACCGGCCAGCAGGATGGCGCGATGCATGGTATTTTCCAGCTCCCGCACATTGCCCCGCCAGGAATGGGTGACCAGCATGCGCTTGGCGGCATCGGCCAGCGGGCGGACCGGCATGGCATTGAGATCGGAATATTTGCGGATGAAATGATTGGCCAGGGTCTCGATATCCAGCGGTCTTTCTCGAAGCGCCGG
>DUZC01000275.1 GCA_013349735.1 Rhodospirillaceae bacterium | reverse complement strand
CGTCACCTGGTCCTGGCAAAAAGTGCTCGGCGGCGAGGGTGCGCATGGCATGCTGGTGCTGAGTCCGCGGGCGGTCGCCCGGTTGGAAAGTTATAAGCCGGCCTGGCCATTGCCGAAGATTTTCCGCATGACCAAAGGCGGAAAATTGATCGACGGAATTTTCAAGGGCGAAACCATCAACACGCCCTCGATGTTGGCGGTTGAAGATCAGATCGACGCCTTACGCTGGGCGGAACAGATTGGTGGGCTCAAGGGTTTGATCGCCCGTTCCGAAGCCAATCTTCAGGTCTTGCAGGCTTGGGTCGCGAAATCGCCCTGGGCAGCCTTTTTGACCGAGGATGCAAAGATCCGCTCCTGTACGTCCATTTGCCTTAAGGTGAAGGCGCCCTTCTTTGCCAAGCTATCGGCTGACGATCAGGCGGCGGCCGCCAAAAAGATCGCTTCGCTCCTGGAAAAAGAAGGGGTGGCCTTGGATATCGGCGCCTATCGCGATGCGCCGCCCGGTTTGCGCATCTGGGGCGGCGCCACCGTCGAGGCCGCGGATATGGAACGACTGACGCCTTGGCTTGATTGGGCCTTTGCGCAAGTGGAAGCCGAGTTCGCGGCCAAAGTTTAATGGCCGGCAATAAATAAGCGGGTTGTCAGGGGCGGTATTGCCGTCCCTGACGCCCGTCTTTCGTTTAAAGGGGGAATGCAGTGATGCCCAAGGTTCTGATCAGTGACAAATTGAGCCCCGCCGCCGTCCAGATTTTCAAGGATCGCGGCATTGAAACGGATGTCAAAGTGGGGCTGCCGCCGGAGGAGTTGAAGGCGATCATCGGCAATTACGATGGCCTGGCAATTCGCTCCAACACCAAAGTGACCGCAGAAATTCTGGCCGCTGCCGCCAAGCTTAAGGTGGTCGGACGCGCCGGTATTGGCGTTGACAATGTGGATGTGCCGGCGGCCACTGCCCAGGGTGTGGTGGTGATGAATACGCCTTTCGGCAATTCTATCACCACGGCTGAGCACGCCATTGCCTTGATGTTTGCCGTGGCGCGCGACATTCCGCAGGCGAATGCCTCGACCCATGCCGGAAAATGGGAAAAGTCCAAATTTATGGGTGCCGAGTTAACCAACAAAACACTGGGCGTTATCGGTTGCGGCAATATCGGTTCGATTGTTGCGGATCGCGCCATCGGCCTGAAAATGAAAGTGGTGGCTTTTGACCCCTTCCTGTCCCATGAGCGCGCCAAGGATATGGGCGTGGAAAAGGTCGAGTTGGATGAATTATTGGGACGCGCCGATTTCATTACCCTGCATACGCCGCTGACGGATGCGACACGCAATATCTTGGATGCCAAGGCTCTGGCCAAGACCCGCAAAGGTGTCCGTATCATCAATTGTGCCCGGGGTGGCTTGGTGGTAGAGGCGGATCTTAAGGCGGCCATCGAGTCCGGACATGTTGCCGGGGCTGCCTTCGACGTATTTGCCGAGGAGCCGGCCAAGGCGAATATTTTGTTTGGCATGGAAAAGGTGATCTGTACGCCGCATCTTGGCGCTTCAACCAACGAAGCCCAGGAAAATGTTGCTTTGCAGGTCGCCGAACAGATGTCTGATTATCTGTTAAGCGGCGCCATCACCAATGCCATCAATATGCCCTCGGTCTCGGCTGAGGATGCTCCGAAATTGCGCCCTTATATGACCCTGGCGCACCAATTGGGCAGCTTTGCCGGACAGTTAACCGAGCATGGCCTGAAATCGGTCTCGATTGCCTATGAAGGGCAGGTGGTGGACTTGAATACCAAGCCGCTGACCGCCCTCTTGCTCGAGGGCTTGCTGAAGCCGTTTGTTGAAGCGGTCAATATGGTCAATGCACCGGTAATTGCGCGTGATCGCAACATCGCGGTGACGGAAACCAAAAATCAGAAATCGAGTGACTATCACACCTTGGTGACTTTGACGGTGACCACGGACAACAAGACCCGCTCGGTCGCAGGAACTTTGTTCGGTGGGGACAAACCCCGCATCGTTGCGATTAAGGATATTCCCATCGAGGCAGAGTTGGGGCCGAATATGTTGTACGTCACCAATAATGATAAGCCTGGTTTAATCGGTCGTTTGGGAACGGTTCTGGGTGAAGCGGGCGTCAATATCGCCACCTTTCACCTTGGCCGAACCGCGGCAGGCGGCGATGCCATTGCTTTGATCCAGGTCGACCAGCCGGTAAGCGAGGGGTTGCTCGAAACTGTTCGGGCGCTTCCCAATGTGGTGCAGGCCAAGGCCATGCGTTTTTAGTTCTGTATCCAGTCTTCTGGTAAAAGTCAGATGAGGGCCGCTAATTGCGGCCCTTTTTTTTCGGAAAAGTCTCTGTTGTTGCGATTGGAAAGTATGCATTACAACTGTTATAACATTTAAAATGAAATTATGCTGAGGGGGATGAAATGTTTGGTTTGGGGCGCAGTCCATCTTCCCCTGTGGTTCTCTCTGAGCCGCTTAGTTCTACAGGCTCAACCTCTGCCGAGGCCGAAGCCATTGCTTTGCTTGATCTGATAATTGATGGGAAATATCTTTCGCTGCCGCCAGGGGGGCAAGGGCCCTTAGCTGAGAAAATTCACAGTCTTGCCAAGGTGATGCATCAGCGTTGCTCGGAAGAAGCGCAACGTCTGGTGGCGATTTCAGTTCATTGCAACGAGGCGGTCACCGTGACGGCCAAGACCGTGCGCGAAGTCAATCAGGTGGAAACCCGCGCTCAGACCATCGCGTCGGCCGCCGAGGAAATGGTCGCCTCGGTCGAGGAAATTGCCCGCAATGCGGCGGGGGCTTCTGAGCAGGCGGAACAGGCGCACCATCAGGCCGATGACTGTATGCGGGCGACTGAACTTGCCGTCAGCAGCATGGCCGATATTGCACAGGCGGTGGCCGAAGCGGCTGGACGAGCGGAAGTGCTTGCGCAGGCTTCGACGCAGATTGGCGATATTGTTAATCAAATTGAGGCGATTGCCTCGCAGACCAATCTATTGGCCTTGAACGCGACCATCGAAGCGGCGCGGGCCGGTGAGGCCGGCAAAGGGTTCGCGGTCGTGGCCAATGAAGTCAAACATCTAGCCAATCAGACCGCCAAAGCCACGGTGGATATTCGGACCCGCATCGATAATTTGCGGGCGGAAATGTCAGCCATCGTCCAGTCCATGCAGCAAGGGGGCGAGGCGGTAGAAAAGGGCCAGGCCGTGATCCTTCAGGTGGGTGAGGGAATGCGGGCGGTCAATAATGGTATCGACGAAGTCAACGGCCGCATTGCGGATATTTCCGGGATTCTTTCGCAGCAATCGGCGGTGGTCGGTGATGTTGCCGCCTCGGTCTCGGTGATCGCCGAGATGACCCGCCGAAATGTCGATTCGATTACGGCCTCCATCGATCTGATCAATCAAGTCGACCCGGTTGTCGCGGTGGCTATTGGTGAGTTCTTGAAGTGTGAAATTAAAGACTTAACGGTGCATTTGGCGAAATCGGATCACATGATCTGGCGTAAAAAGCTGGCGGAAATGCTGATTGGCAAAACCAAGCTTAACCCGGCCGAGTTGTCCAATCATCACACTTGCCGTCTCGGTAAATGGTATGATTCCCTACAAGACGGCGAACTTAAACAGCATCCTGCCTTCGCCCGGCTCGAGGCGCCCCATCGTGAAGTTCATGCTTTCGGCATTGAAGCCGCGCAGATGTATCAGAAGGGCGATCTGGATGGGGCCGTGACGGCAGTCGAGCGGGCCGCCCAGGCGTCTCTTTCTGTGCTGCAGGGGCTTGATGATTTAGCCAGCCGGCGTTGACATTCCAAGCTTTCCGCTGTTTTCCAATTGCCGGGAATGGCTAAAACGGGTAAACGGAAAGCTGTTCCCCCGTTGTCAGCGTGACCAGAAGGCTACCGTATGACCGAATTTGCCGATCGTGCGCTGTTGCCGGCCGGGCTGCGCGACCTTTTGCCGCCCTATGCCGCCCATGAGGCGGACATGGTCGGTCGACTGATGGCCGCGTTTGGTGCCGAGGGCTATGAGCGCGTTAAGCCGCCTTTGATCGAATTTGAAGAAAGCCTGCTTACGGGCAGTGGGGCGGCGACAGCGCCGCATACATTTCGGGTCATGGATCCGGTGAGCCAGCGCATGATGGGCGTTCGGGCGGATATGACGCTGCAGGTTGCCCGTATCGCTACCACCCGACTGGCGAATGTTCCCCGACCGCTGCGCCTTTCCTATGCCGGTGAGGTTCTGCGCGTGAAGGGCAGTCAGTTGCGCCCTGAGCGACAATTTGGGCAAGCCGGAATTGAATTGATCGGCTCCGATACGGCCGAGGCCGATGCCGAAGTCATCATACTTGCCGCGCAAGCCTTGATGGATCTGGGTATGCAGGGTGTCAGCGTCGATCTCAGCCTGCCGACCTTGGGCGGCTTGATTGTTGACGGGCCCTTTCCCGAGGGGTTGCGCGATGCGTTGGATCGCAAGGATGCCGCGGGGGTTGCCGCGCTTGGCGGGTCGGTTTCCGGACTGCTTGGGACGCTGGTGGCGGCCGTCGGGCCGGCTGAACCGGCTTTGGCGCAATTGGGGGCGTTGGACTTGCCTCCTCTTGCAGCGCAGCTTTGTCGGCGTTTGGCAAAAGTGGTCGCCCTCTTGAGGGAGGCGGCCCCGGGGTTGATCTTGACCATTGACCCGGTTGAGAATCGCGGCTTTGAATATCACACCGGTATCGCTTTTACCATTTTTGCCCGTCATTGGTCTGGGGAACTTGGGCGCGGTGGTTGTTATCAGGCCCAGGGCGAATCGGCCACTGGGGTAACCTTGTTTATGGATACGGTGCTTGATGCCTTGGCCGGGCCTGCCGCTGTTCGGCGGCTTTTTATTCCGGCCGGGGTTATCAACCGGGCGCAGGCGGCCAAGTTGCGGCAAGAGGGCTGGGTTACCGTGGCGGGGCTGGCAAAGGACGGAGCGGATCCGGCAGCGGAAGCAAGGCGGCTGGGCTGTGACCATTTCGTGATCGACGGCGGCCGTGTGGTCCCGGTGGACCAAAGCTAAGGAGTGCTCGCATGGGTAATGTGGCGGTTGTCGGAGCCCAGTGGGGCGACGAAGGCAAAGGTAAGGTGGTTGATTGGCTAAGCGAGCGGGCCGATGTGGTGGTGCGCTTTCAGGGCGGCCACAATGCAGGTCATACTTTGGTGGTCAATGGGATCACCTACAAATTGTCCTTGCTGCCGTCGGGGGTTGTGCGCGGTAAATTATCATTGGTTGGCAATGGCGTGGTGATAGATCCCTGGGCCTTGCTGGATGAAATCGACCGGATTGGGCAACAGGGCATCGCCATTACGCCGGACCTGCTGAAAATTGCCGAGAACGCTTCCTTAATTCTGCCTTTGCACGGACATATTGACCGTGTTCGCGAAGAAGCCAGTGGGGCGGCCAAGATTGGCACCACCGGGCGTGGGATCGGTCCGGCCTATGAGGACAAAGT
>DUZC01000133.1 GCA_013349735.1 Rhodospirillaceae bacterium | reverse complement strand
GCGGCACGCCCCGACATTACGCCGCCGCCGCCGCCGATCCCCAAAGCCCCCCCCTCGCTTCTCTGCAGCAGGATAACCGCCACCAAAGCCAGGGCGATCAGAAGATGGATGACAAGCAGAACATTCAACATGGACTCACCACAATCTAAATTCAGGCGCCTTTTTAGGCGTCCTCGACCTGCATGGCAAGCCCGAGCTCAGCCGTTACTTGATAGAGCGATGGCCATGAAATCCTCGACCTTCAGACTGGCGCCGCCGATCAGCCCTCCGTCAACATCCGCTAAAGCCAATAATTCCCGGGCGTTAGAGGGCTTCATCGACCCACCATAAAGAATGCGCAGGCGTTGTGCCGCCGCGCCAAGTTGTTTTCCTGCCAAGGCCCGAATCGCCCCATGCACCTCTGCAACTTCTGCCAATGTGGGCGTCCGTCCGGTCCCGATGGCCCAAACCGGCTCATAGGCGATGACCGTATTTTCCGCGGTCGCCCCCGGGGGCAAGGACCCTTCAAATTGTTTTCCAACCACCGCCAAGGCCTGGCCGGCATCCCGTTCGGCTTCGGTTTCGCCAATGCAAATTATCGCCACCAGACCGGCCTGATGGGCCGCTACCGCCTTCTCGCGCACCAGAGCGTCCGTTTCGCCGTGATCGGTGCGCCGCTCGGAATGACCAAGGATAACATGGCTAGCCCCCAAATCCCGCAACATGGCCGCCGCAATATCGCCTGTATGGGCGCCGGACGACTGGGTATGGCAATCCTGCCCGCCAACCGCCACGGGCGATCCCGCCAGCGCCTGAGCAACCGGGTCAATAAGGATCGCAGGCGGGCAGACCAGAAGATCGACCGGGGGTGGCTGCGGCAGACAACGCCCGGCGATGCCCTTGGCCAAAGCAACGGCGTCAGCCTTCAACCCGTTCATTTTCCAGTTCCCGGCAATCAATGGACGGCGCACCATGATTTTCCCTCTCCTTCGATTTCTTTTCGTCCTTCAGAGGATTTACCATAGGAGAAGCAGGCTTTCCTATGACCCTTTTCATCGTTGCCGAGCCGTCCCAGCACTAATATGATGCCGCCTCGCCAATTTTTCGCCCTCTCCACTGTCAGATGATACATGCTTGACGCTTTCCGCAGAGCCTCCCAGACCTGGTTCATCAAAATTCTCTTCGGCATCCTGGTTCTGGCTTTCAGTTCCTGGGGTATTGGTGATGTCATTCGCCTAAGGGCAGAAGCCACCCCGGCTATTGTCGTCGGCAAACAAAGCATTGCCGCCAGCGAAGTGGCTGAACAAGTCCATCGCGACCTCGAGCGCCTGGCGCCTGCCTTCGGCGGCAAACTGTCCATTGAACAGGCCAAGGCCATGGGCCTGTTAAGGCGCAGCATCGACCAGATGGTCTGGCGCAGCCTTATGGATCAAAATGCCAGAGCTTTATGGCTTGAACCTGATGACGAAACCTTGCGCCGGACCATTGCCGCAACCCCTGCTTTCCAAAATCAGCTTCATGTTTTTGACAAGGCCGTTTACCTGCATGCCATGCAAAGGGCCGGTTTTGCCAATGACAAACAATTTGTGGATGCCAAGCGCCAGGATATCGCCCGCGACCAGCTGGTCCGCCTGATCGCCGACGGCGCCGTTTTCCCAGAAACCGTCGCGCGCCCTTTATTCGTTTATCATCATGAACAGCGGATTGCTGAAACCGTCAGTTTCACGGCTGAGAAGATGCCCATGCCTTCCCGCCCTGACGACAAAGTTCTGGAAAACTTCTACAAGGCGAATTCGGCTAAATTCATGTCCCCGGAAATGCGGGGGCTGACGGCGGTGGTCCTGCTTAGCGCCGAGCTGGCTGAAGGCTTTTCACCGGATGATCAGACGGTGGAACGGGCTTATCAGGCGCGCCTCGGGGAATTTCAGACCAGTGAAAAGCGCAGTCTGCAGCAGGTTTTGTTTGATGATCAGGGTAAGGCCCTGGCCTTCCTTGAGGATGCCAAAAAGTTAGGAAACATTGCCGCCGCGGCCAAGGCGGCAAAACTGGACCTGATTGATTTGGGGTGGGTCACCAAGCAGGAATTGCCCTTGCCGGCCTTGGCCGACGCAGCCTTCGGCACGGCCGCCCCAGGTCTTTACGGCCCTGTGCAATCGCCCTTGGGCTGGCATGTGGTCGCCGTATCCGCAACCACGCCGGGCAAAACGCGTCCCTTGGCTGAAATGCGCGCTCAGATTGTCCGTGATCTGAAAAAGGAAGAGGCAACCAACCGGCTTTACGCGCAATCCACCGCCCTTGAAGATGCGATCGGCGCCGGAAACGGCATGGACGAGGCGGCCGCCAGCGTAAACGTCAAACCCCTAAAAATCGCCGCCGTCGATCGGCATGGCCTGGGGCCGGACGGCAAGCCTGTGCCGGGACTGCCGATGGCCGCCGAGTTTATCGAAACGGCCTTTCAAACCAGTGCCGGTTCGAATAGCGAGGTGGCGCAATTCAAGGACGGCAGCGGCTATTTTGTTCTGCATGTCGAAAATGTCGCAGCCCCCCAGTTGAAGCCCTTTGATTTGGTCAAGGATCAGGTTTTCGCGGCCTGGAGCCAAGAGGCCAAGCTGCAGGAAGCGGCCCGCCAAGCTGAAGCCGCGCAAGCCCGCTTACGCCGTGGCGACAGTCTGGTTGAGGCGGTTCGTCCCCTGATCCCCTCGACCAGCCCGCCTCTCAAACGGACCAATGATCCGCAAGGCGTCGCCGGAGGACTGGCCAGCGCGGTCTTTAAGTTAAGCAAACCCGGCGACACCACTTTGGTCAAAACTGCGGATGGCGAAGTCTTGGCTAGGTTAAAAGCGATTATACCGGCCGACATCAAAGCCGAGACCCAGGATTTTAACAAAACCCGGGCGCAGCTGGCTGACGCTCTTGGCGAAGATTTGCTTCAACAATATTTGGCGGGATTAGATAAGGAAATGGGCGTCCATATCAACACAGCCGCCATTGACCAACAGTTCGAAAAATGAAAGCGGCCGTCGATTTCGATAAATTTTCTCAGGGATACCAGGCCGGTCAGGCGCAAGTGGTCTGGACCAAGCTGGTGGCCGACCTTGAAACACCAGTCTCGGCAATGCTGAAACTGGCTGACGGCAAGCCCAACAGTTTTTTGCTTGAGTCTGTCGAAGGTGGTGCCAATCGCGGGCGCTATTCATTTATTGGTTTAAAGCCCGATTTGATTTGGCGTTGCAGCGGAAATCTGGCGGAAGTCAACCGGCATGCCCGATTTGACAACGAAGCCTTTATCCCTTGCCCCGTCGCCGCCAAAGAGGGTGCTTTGGCTTCCTTGCGGGCCATTGTTGCGGAATCAACGGTTGATTTGCCGCCGGGTCTACCGCCCATGGCGGCGGGTCTGGTCGGCTATATGGGCTATGACATGGTCAGGCTTGTAGAACGTCTGCCTGATGCCAATCCAGATCGTCTGAACATCCCGGACGGCATTTTTCTGCGACCGACCGTCATGGCAATTTTCGACAATGTGGATGATTCGGTAACTGTGGTTACGCCGGTTCGACCGCAAGCGGGTGTCAATGCCCGCACAGCCTTCAGCCAGGCGCTTGAAAGGCTTTCGGATATCGTTGCCGACTTTGAGCGTTCGCTCCGCTATGGCCATGACAGCCTGCCGGATGGTCTGCCCTTGCGGGAAACCAACGCCAATATGTCGGCGGAAAGTTTTAAAAAGATGGTTGATCGAGCCAAGGATTACATTCTTGCCGGCGATATCTTTCAAGTTGTCCTGTCGCAACGCATCAGCGTTCCCTTTAGTCTGCCCCCATTCGCTCTTTATCGAGCCCTCCGTCGCACCAATCCTAGCCCATTCTTGTTTTTTCTTGATTTTGGCAGCTTTTCCTTGGTTGGCTCCAGCCCCGAAATTCTTGTCAGACTTCGCGATGACATCGTTACGATCCGCCCCATCGCCGGCACCCGCAAACGGGGTGTCGATGAAGCCGAGGATCAGGCTTTAGCGGCCGAGTTACTGGCTGACCCCAAAGAATTGGCCGAGCATTTGATGCTGTTAGACCTGGGCCGCAACGATGTTGGCCGGGTCGCCAGTGTCGGTTCCGTCAAAGTCACCGAAAAAATGGTTATCGAGCTCTATTCCCATGTCATGCACATTGTTTCCAATGTTGAAGGCCATTTAGCGGATGGCAAAGATGCCATGGACGCCCTGTTTGCCGGCTTTCCGGCGGGAACAGTCTCTGGCGCGCCGAAGGTGCGGGCCATGGAGATAATCGACGAATTGGAACCGGAAAGGCGAAGCTTTTATGCCGGATGCATTGGCTATTTTGCCGCCAACGGCACCTTGGACACCTGCATCGCCCTTAGAACCGCGCTCGTCAAAGACGGACAGATGGTGGTCCAGGCCGGAGCAGGCATTGTCGCGGATTCGGTTCCCGAACTGGAACATGAGGAATGCTGGAACAAAGCCCGCGCCCTTCTGCGCGCTGCCGAGGAGGCCGTAAATTTTGCCAACCGGCGGGGCGGATGAACTATCTCAGGCCGTTCCTTCAAAGGTAAAACCAGCCTCCTCAATGGCCTGGGCCACCAAGGCTTCGGACAATCCCTCCACGGCAACCGTTCCCTGATCAAGACTGACCTCGACCTGCACGTCGGGCGCGGCCGCTTTGAGAGCCTTTTCCACCGAACGGACACAACCGCCGCAACTCATCCCCGAGATTTTGTAGATTTTGGTCATCGCGTCACCTGCCAACTGTCTGATTACTTCGATTTCTTACGATTGCCGTAACCGGCACCAGCACCAGCCCCTTTTCCGCAAGACTGGGCAACCAGACCGCCAACGCAGCGATTGTAGCATCGCGCGGATGACCGATCGCGACGGCCATGCCTTGATGCCGCGCCAGATCTTCAAGTCGGGTAAGCTGCGTTTTTACGGATGCGATATCGGCGTCATTGTCGAGAAAAACATTGCGGGCGGCCGATGGCACGCCAGCCTGACGGGACAGGGCCATTCCCACACTATGTTCCGTCGTCATCGAATCGATGAACAGCAAGCCACGCCGATGCAATTCGGCCATCAGCAGCCGCATTCCCGGCGCGAAGGCAGTGAATTTACTGCCCATGTGATTATTGATCCCGACATATCCGGTAAATCGGTCAAGATCGCTGACGATGCGCTGGCGCAACTCGCTCTCAGATGATGACTCGCTCAACACCCCGGGCCCGGCATCTACCTCCTCGGACAGTGGCTCCATCGGGACATGCATCATCAATTCATGCCCGCGAGCCTTTGCCTCAGTCGTTTGACGAACAAGGTCCTCGGCATAAGACATAAAGGAAATGCTCAAAGGCCCCGGAAGTTGCAGCACCCGCTCCGAACGACGCCGATCCAGCCCCATGTCATCGATGATGATCGCGATCATCGGCCTGCCGGCTGGGGATGGCGCCGGCACCGCGAATTTTTCCCAGGCCTGCTGGCCTTTAGCCTGGGGCGGAA
>DUZC01000241.1 GCA_013349735.1 Rhodospirillaceae bacterium | reverse complement strand
GACCAACCGCGACCATGCCAAACTTTTTATCAATATCGACAACCGCACCTTGGCGCCGGGCGTTGATCTACATGCGGAAACCCGAGCGGTTATTGACGCCTATGGACTTTCCCCTTCCAGCATTGTCTTCGAAATTTCCGAGCGGCATCCCTTGGGACAACCGGACCTGGCCGTGGCCATGCTGAAAGTCTTCCGAGAAAATTCCTATCGGCTGGCCATCGATGACTTTGGCAGCGGCTTTTCCGGTCTGCAGATGCTGTATTTTGCCGAACCGGAATTCCTGAAAATTGATCGCTTTTTTGTCTCAGACATTGCCAATAATTCGAAGAAGAAGCTTTTTCTTACGCAGATCGTCAATATTGCGCATCTGCTGGGCGTGGTGGTGCTGGCGGAAGGGGTCGAAACCGAGCGCGAATATTTAGTTTGCAAGGAAATCGGCTGTGATCTTCTGCAAGGCTATCTGGTGCAAAAACCCACCACAGATCTGACCCAATTGCGCAGCCACTATGATGCCATCGCATCTTTGAGCAAAAGAGAACGACGGACCGTTAACGCCGACCAGAAATTGATTGGCGATCAGATCGATCCGGTTCGCCCAATCCGGCTGAATGCCTCTTTGGAAGAGGTATTCGAGCGATTCCGCGAAGAAAAGGCGCGGACTTTTTTTCCGGTGGTGGATCTTCACGACGAACCTTTGGGCATCATTCGCGAGCAGGAACTGAAGTCTTACGCTTTTTCCCGCTATGGCCAGGCCCTGATGGCCAATCCGACGCTTGGGCGGAAGTTAAAGGATTTCCTGGTACGGTGTCCGGTCGCCGACATCAACAGCAAGGCCGAGCAGATCCTGCAAGGCTATTCGGTGGTTGATGCGTCCGAAGGGATCATTATCACCGACGGAATGCGTTACAAAGGGTTCCTCTCTACCCATTCCTTGCTGAAAGTGATTAACGAAAAGGATCTTGCCGCCGCCCGGGAACAGAACCCGCTTAGTAAGCTACCCGGCAACAATGCCATCCATGGCTATATCTCAGAGGCCTTAGAAGACTCCCAAAAAGACTGGATCTTTGTCTATTTTGATTTCGATAATTTCAAACCGTTCAATGATCAATATGGCTTTCGTTTAGGCGACCGCGCCATCTTATTGTTCTCTGAACTAATGGCCAAAGTCCTGTCGCGCGAGAAACTTTTTACCGGCCATGTCGGCGGCGATGATTTCTTTGCCGGATATCAAGATGTTACCTTGGAGGCCGCGTTAAGCGAAATCGCCACCTTGTTGCAACGTTTCCGCGATGACGTTGAAAGCTTTTATGATGACAAGACCCGTCAGCTCGGTTGGAGCGAAGGCCACAACCGTAACGGCAAGCCCTGCCGGGTTCCCTTGCTGGGAGTCAGTGCCGCCGTCCTCCATTTGCCCGCCGGTCGACCAATCCAAGGCGTCGATGAAATCAGTCGGATCATCGCGATTTTAAAAAAGCAGGCGAAAGACTCCGCAAGCCATATCGCCACGCAGGTGATCTAAATCAATTTATCCAGTTCCCGCAGGATGGATTCGCCCATCACCGTGGTCGAGACCTTGGCCATGCCCGGCTGCATGATATCGCCGGTCCGCATTCCCCCATCGAGCACGGCTTTGACCGCTGTTTCCAGCAAGGTGGCGTCTTCTTCCTTATCGAAGCTGTAGCGCAGCATCATGGCAAAGGACAGCAAAGTGGCCAAGGGATTGGCGATGTCGCGCCCAGCAATATCCGGCGCCGAGCCATGGACCGGTTCGTAAAGGGCTTTGCGCGCCCCATTGGCATCCGCGGCGCCCAGCGACGCCGACGGCAACATGCCAAGGCTGCCCGTCAGCATGGCCGCGCAATCGGACAACAGATCGCCAAACAGATTGTCGGTAACGATGACATCGAATTGTTTGGGCGTCCGCACCAGCTGCATGGCGCAATTGTCGGCATACATATGCTCAAGGGCTATATCCGGGTAGCGGGCATCGCGCAATTTCTGCACTTCCTCGCGCCACAGCAAACCGGATTCCATGACATTGGCTTTTTCCACCGAATGCACTTTTTTTCCGCGTTTACGCGCCAGTTCAAAAGCCACTTCGGCGATCCGAACGATTTCACTGGTGGTATAGACCTGCGTATTGACGCCGCGGCGTTCGCCATTGGGCAAGGTTTCAATGCCGCGCGGCTCGCCGAAATAGACACCGCCAGTCAGTTCGCGGACAATCATAATATCGAGCCCGCGCACCAGATCGGTCTTCAGCGAGGATGCATCCGCCAGGGCATCAAAAACAAAGGCCGGGCGCAAATTGGCAAACAATTTCAAGTCCTTGCGCAGCCGCAACAGGCCGCGCTCCGGCTTCAGCGCAAAGGGCAATGTGTCCCATTTGGGGCCCCCAACGGCACCCAGTAAGACGGCATCGGCTTGCTGGGCAAGTTCCATGGTTTCCTCGGTTAACGGAACCCCATGCTTGTCGTAAGAGCAGCCCCCGACCAAACCTTCCGAGACATCGAAACTCAGCTGTCGTTTCTTGGCCAGCCAATCAATGATCCGCAAGACCTGAGCCATGACTTCTGGGCCGATACCGTCGCCAGGAAGGATCAGCAACTTCTTTGCGGTCATAATCAGGCTCCTTTCGGTTAATGGCTAAAGCCAGGGCTGCTCGCGGCTCCGACGCCCCTCGAACGCATTGATTTTCTCCTGCTTTTGCAGGGTAAGCCCGATATCGTCCAACCCATTCAGCAGGCAATGTTTGCGGAACGGATCGATATCAAAAGCAATGCATCCACCATCAGGCCCGGTAATTTCCTGCTTTTCCAGATCAATGGTCAAAACCGCATTGGCTCCGCGTTCCGCGTCGTCAAGCAGCTTGTCCACCTCGGCTTGCGGCAATTTGATCGGTAAAATGCCGTTCTTGAAGCAGTTATTATAAAAAATATCGGCAAAACTGGCAGCAACGATACAGCGGATCCCAAAATCCAGCAGCGCCCAGGGCGCATGCTCACGCGAACTGCCACAGCCAAAATTGGCCCCGGCGACCAGGATGCTGGCCTTGCGATAGGCCGGACGATTCAACACAAAATCCGCCACCTCGCTGCCATCTTTGGCATAGCGCATTTCGTCGAACAAATTCTTGCCAAGCCCGGTGCGCTTGATGGTTTTTAGAAATTGCTTGGGGATGATCATGTCGGTGTCGATATTCAGGATCGGCAAAGGTGCCGCGACACCGGTCAGCTTGGTGAATTTTTCCATCTTTGCTGGTCCCCGTCAGACGAGTTTGCGCACATCGGTCAGCCGACCGGTCACGGCAGCCGCAGCGGCCATGGTGGGACTGACCAGATGGGTGCGTCCCCCGCGCCCCTGGCGCCCCTCGAAATTGCGGTTGGAGGTCGAGGCACAGCGTTCGCCATCCGTCAGCTTATCGGCATTCATCGCCAGGCACATGGAACAACCTGGTTCGCGCCATTCGGCCCCGGCCGCCAGAAAGATCTGATCCAGCCCTTCCTGCTCGGCCTGCTCTTTGACCAGGCCCGAACCGGGAACCACCAGCACGCGAACGCCCGAGGCCACTTTGCGGTTTTCCATGACCTTGGCCGCCGCCCGCAAATCTTCAATGCGACCATTGGTACAAGACCCGATGAAAACGGCATCCACGGCGACCTGTTCCAGGGGGGTCCCGGGGCGCAGACCCATATAGGCCAGCGAGCGCTCAACCGCGGCGCGTTTGGCGCCATCGACGATGTCCGCCGGATCCGGCACGCTCGCCGTGATCGGCAGCACATCTTCGGGACTGGTTCCCCAGGTGACCATGGGCACCAGCTCGGTCGCATCAATCACCAGTTCGGCGTCGTACCGTGCGCCGGGGTCGCTGCTAAGCGTCTTCCAATAGGCCAGCGCCGCTTCCCAGACCGCACCCTTGGGTGCACGGGGCCGCCCCATCAGATAGTCGAAAGTAACCTGATCGGGCGCGATCAGTCCGGCTCGGGCACCGGCTTCGATGGTCATATTACAGACCGTCATCCGGCCTTCCATGGACAGGGCACGAATGGCCTCACCGGCATATTCAATGACATAGCCGGTTCCGCCCGCCGTCCCCAGGCGACCGATAATCGCCAGCACCAGATCCTTCGAGGTCACCCCGGCCGGCAAAGGACCATCGACCCGCACCAGCATATTCTTGGCCGGGCTCTGCACCAGGGTTTGCGTCGCCAGAACATGCTCGACCTCGGAGGTACCGATACCAAAGGCCAAAGCCCCAAAGGCGCCATGAGTCGAGGTATGGGAATCGCCGCAGACGATGGTCGTCCCCGGCAGGGTAAAACCCTGCTCGGGCCCAACGATATGAACGACACCCTGACGGATATCGTCCATTGGCAAATATTCGACACCGAAGGCGCGGGCATTGTCTTCTAGGGTCTGAACCTGGATGCGCGATTCCTCGTCGGCAATGCCCTGACTGCGGTCTGTGGTCGGCACATTATGGTCTGCCACCGCCAAGGTCGCCTCGGCATGACGAACCTTACGTCCAGCCACCCTCAGGCCATCGAAGGCCTGCGGGCTGGTCACTTCATGGACCAGATGGCGATCAATATAAAGCAGACAGGTGCCGTCATCCTGAACATCCACCAAATGGCTGTCCCAGATTTTGTCGAATAATGTGCGAAGCTTGGCCATCAGTGCCCTCGTATCAGAGCCGGTTATTCCTTTTCGCTCTTTTTCGCCGCCGCGACCGCATCCCGCTCGGCTGCGGCCACTTTGGCCGAATAGCCGGTGGTCTGCTCGGCAATGCGGGCGGACTTGCCGCGACGCTGGCGCAGATAATAAAGCTTGGCGCGACGCACATCGCCACGGCGGATCACTTCGATCTCGGCGACATTCGGCGAATAAAGCGGAAAAATACGCTCGACACCTTCGCCATAGGAAATCTTGCGGACGGTGAAGGAACTGTTCAAGCCGGCATTTTTGCGGGCGATCACCACCCCTTCATAGGCCTGAAGACGCTCACGGCTGCCTTCAACCACCTTCACGCTGACCTTTACTGTGTCACCCGGCTGAAAATCCGGAACGGTCTTGCCGGCGACCAGTTTCTCGATCTGCTCTTGTTCGAGAGCCCTGATGGTATCCATTCTATCAATCCTCTTTTGCCTTGGCGGCATCGACATACCGGCCCCAAAGGTCCGGACGCCGCTGCCTGGTTATTTCTTCGGCCTGACCCTGGCGCCAGACACGAACTCGTTCATGGTGACCGGAAAGCAGCACCTCCGGCACCGACCGGCCTTGCCATTCCTGCGGCCGGGTATAGTGGGGATATTCAAGCAATCCCCCTGCGAAACTCTCTTCCTCCAACGATGCCTCCTTGCCCAGCACACCAGGCAAAAGACGCACCACGGCATCCATCATCATCAGTGCCGCCGGTTCACCGCCCGACAACACGAAGTCGCCAAGGCTGATCTCCTCGGCGTTGTGGGCGTCCAGCACACGCTGATCGACCCCTTCGAAACG
>DUZC01000130.1 GCA_013349735.1 Rhodospirillaceae bacterium | reverse complement strand
TCGGGGAATGTTTATGGCGGTTTGAACCTGGAAACCGGGGCTTGTCCTGAGGATTACCTTGGCGCCCCGCCGACGCTGGACATGGTCGCAGCCCTTGGGCATGGCAAGCGCGCCGCCGAGTTCCTGTGCGGCTGCTATGCGGATCAATATGGCCTGGCCATTTCGATTGCTCGTTGTTTCTCCTTTGTCGGGGCTTATCTGCCTCTGACCATTCACTATGCCATTGGCAATTTTATTCATGACGCTCTTTCCGGGAGACCGATCGTCGTGCGCGGCGACGGAACACCCTTTCGGTCTTATCTGTTCGCTGGTGATCTGGTCATTTGGCTCATGACCATGCTGTTGAAAGGCGAACCGCGAACCATCTACAATGTCGGATCAGACCAAGCCATCGCATTGGGTGACCTGGCTGTCATGGTTCGCGATATTGTCGCACCGAATAGTGAAGTCAAAATACTTGGCCAACCAAGCTATGGGCCGCGTAGCATCTATGTTCCTGACATTGAACGCGCCCGCAAAAGCCTTCAATTGGATGTTTGGACAGCGCTGCCCACAGCAATCTCGGCCACGGCGGCAGCAGCCTCAGCCAGCCCCTGGCCCGACTGAGACTGGCCTTGAATTACGGCAGAAAAACGTTCCCACGCTAAAGTGAGAAGACAAAAACCCGACAACGGCTTTTTGCCAGCTTTGCGACTGACCCCATGACCACATTACCCACCGCCATTTGGCCCGCCGGCCTGAAAATGCGCCTTAAGCCCTTCAGCGAAGTCCGCCAAATCGTCTTCGGGGAACTGGCGGTATTTGATGATCGTACAGCGTGCACAGGCCTCAGAGGCATGAGCCAGGCCGTCCAGCATGCGGCGACGAAAGTTACTAAATTTCTGCCCATTCCAGATGTCGAGGATGCTGGCGCTGTGGCAATCGCCCATGATCTCGGGATATTCCCAGGAATAGCAGGGCACAACCTTACCGTCCGGATTTATCTGCATATGGAAGAAGGGCTGCGGACAGATCTTAACTTCGCCGACAGGCAAGCCAAACTGCGTTAACGCCCCACTGGCGCTGCCCAGGACCTTCGTATAGTCCACGGCATCATGAATTGGTACCGTGTGCTCAATGGCAATTGTATCGCAGAGCGCCCCAAATATTTCACGAAACCTTTGCTCGTCTTGCACCCCATTGAGTGCCGTATCGACGATTTTGATGTAAATCTGAGCCTCGCCCTTATGCGCATAGAAATAGCGTAGATTCTCAAGGAACTTACCGAAATCTACATCTGTGCCGCTGACTTCTTTGTACTTTTCCTTGCTTGTTCCTTGAATAGAGACCACCAAACGGTTCAAGCCTGCCGACAGCAAGGCATCGCTGAGCGACGGGGTCAGCAGAAGGCCATTGGTGATGATCTCGACGGTGTTTGCCACCTGTTTGGCCGCGGTATATTGAACCATCTCGACCAATTTTTTGTGCAGCAGCGGCTCGCCAACCCCGACGAAGCGAACAACCCTGACCTTGTCAGGAAAGCCCGCCATTTCATCAACGCACTTCTTGTAAAGTTCAACATCGATCAAGGTCTTGTCCGACAAAAACCCATGCTTAGATTTGTCCACCGAAAAGATGCAGTAGTCGCATTTTAGATTGCAGGCATAAACCGGGAAAATCTGGATCAGCCAAGGCGTGGCCAGGGGAAGGGATTCACCCAGAGGTCGCCGCTGCCCCCCAGGCGCCCGGCCACTGATGTCGATAGCATTCATCGCAACCCTCCACCCATGGAACAGTCAAAAAAATGGTCGATACACATGATGAAATGGTATCAGGTTGTCGGGACAACAATCATGCCATTGCAAAAATCCGCCATCGCTGGCTGACCTTGTCCGATTGTCGGGAACAAATGCGCTGGAAAGTCGACAATTGATCAGTAGTGAAATAAAATGTCCGCGCACGTCACGATCCGTATGGATCATGTTGGTTACAGCAAGCGGTGCGCGATCGAACGCGACCGGCACCCCGATTTCCGACAAAGCAACCTTCTCAACGCGGGTCTCATATGTCTCTTTGAAACGAATAATGCCGCCTGGAACGTGCCATCCAACATCGCAATAGCGGTCATTGCGCCAGGCAAGCAGCGTTCGCCCGTTTTCGTCCTTAATCAGCAGATCGACATTGACCAGAGGCGTGGTGCGACTGATGTAATAAAACACATCATCAGGCAAGCCGACGGTTGGTCTTGGCGCGGCCCGATCAAGGACGGCAATCGCTTCGTCAATTTTCATGCTATCAATAACCGTCATCGCGTCCTTCCTGCTATTTGTTTGGTCCTTATATTCACGTGCCTTATGAAGTCCACAGACCATCACCGCTGGCCAGCAAGATTACGCCAAACACAATGGTGCCGATACCGATCCATTGCAGCGGCAGCAAAGTTGCGTGAAAGACAATGGCAAGCGCCACTTGGCCCAGTAAGAAGGATCCCGCTGTGGCCAAACCAAGCGCAACATTCACAGGCATCATCTTGTACAAAAGCATCAATAGCCAGATGCTCGAAAAACCAAACAAGTTGCCAAGAATAAAGCCCGCAAGCCAACGGGTTTGGGTCAAACTTCCCCACTTGAATAAGAGCTGAGCAACAACCTGCATCGCCCAGAAAATTGCCAGATAGCAAGAGGTGCGCAGCATAATAAGCCTCTCTAACTTTGGCCGTTGCAGGGCAATTGGCCGTCTTTTCCTAGTGGTAAGAATCTAACGGATGGCGCCCATGCCATCCGTTAGATTCTTACCACAATTCAATCAGTTGGTGGGCCGATTCACCTGACGCTTGGGCGCCAAGCGTCAGGATCGGACCACTAGGTCAATGCGCGACGCGACGCCAAAGATCCTGACAATATCAAGACCTTCAATCCGTTGAAGAGCCAACCCGCTCGGACTCCGGGGCCAAAGGCACCAACATCTGCGACCGCAATTCGTCACGCGACAGCAATGGCGACATATCCTCGAGCGGCATCGACAATAGCGAGCCATCGGGTTGCGGCAAAGCGGCCACCTTGGGCCATAAGGCTTCATCGGGTTGCACCTGGACATCGCAGATGAAAGGCCCGGGCTGGGCCAAAGTGTGTCGAATTTTATGCCGCAATTCCGCGGCATCAGTGATCCGGGTGCCTGGTATGCCGTAACTTTGCGCCACCGCAACAATATCCGGCAAATAAAGCCCTGCTTCCGGGCCGGTTCCGACATAACGACCGTTAAAATAATTCCGTTGGGTATTTCGGATCGAGGCATAGCCCTGATTGTTGACAATAAACAGGCGCAGCGGCAGTGCCTGCTGTTTCAGCGTGGCCAATTCCTGCAAATTCATCTGCAGGCTGCCATCACTTTCCACCCCAACGAAGGGTTGACGGCCGGCGGCTATACCGGCCCCGATCATAGCCGGCAGGCCGTAGCCCATGGCCCCCAGCCCCGAAGTCAAAAATATGCGTTGCCCCGCTTTATTGGCAAAGCCCGTATAGAATGTTTCGATGGCCAGCCCGGAACTGCCGGTGACGATCAAAGTATCCTCGGCGATTTCTTCGGACAGTATCTTAATCAGTTGAAAATGGCTGATCGGCCCGGATTCGGCGAACGGCTTGCCATCATTAAGCGGGTAGCGACGCTTCCATTCGGCGCACTTTGCCAGCCAAGACGCGCGGTCCCGGGGCTTAACCAGATTTTGCCGCGCTAGGATCGCGTCAATGAAATCTTTGGCATCCGCTTCGACCTTAAGGTCAATGGAATGCGCGAATTTGGCCAATTCAGCAGGGTCGACATCAACCACCACCTTACGCGCGTCCCGACCAAAACGGGCCGGGTTAAAGGCCGTCACCACATTGTCCAGCCTGGCACCAATGGCGATCAGCAGATCGCAGTTCTGCACGGCGAAATTGGGGGCGCGCAGCGCCACGGTCCCCGGCTTGCCGACCGCCAGCGGATGCGCCGCCGGGATCAAATCCATAGCATTCCAGGTGGTAACAACCGGAAGCTGCAGCGCTGTGTAAAGCTGCCGGAAAGGTTGGGCCGCCTCGGCCAAACGGATGCCGTGCCCCGCCAGGATCAGAGGCCGCTCAGCAGCATTCAGCAGTTCAATCAAGGTAACCGCCGCCTGCCCCAGATTTGGGCCCGGTTCGGTGATCGCGGGGGTAAAGGCGGCTAAAGCGCTGAGTTCAATTTGACTGGCCTGAATATCCAGGGGAACATCGATCCATACCGGGCCACGCCGCCCATGGGTGGCCAAATATACTGCTTTTTCCATTTGATGGCGAATATCGGCGGGATCCATTACCGTCACCGCATATTTGGTGATTGGCTTAACCATCCCGACGATGTCGACTTCCTGCGGACCCTTTTGGCGCACCCCGCTGTCGCCTTTGAGGTCGGAACGCTTAACCTGGCCTGAAATGACCAGCATCGGCACCGATTCGATCCAGGCCCCGGCCACGGCGGTAATCGCATTGGTCGCGCCAGGTCCAGTGGTGACCAGGGCAACGCCAAGATGGCCGTTGATCCGCGCATAGGCCTCGGCGGCGATCGCTGAAGCCTGTTCATGATGATTGGCTACGAAATCAAGGCCCTTGGTGCAGCCGGCGGCATCCGCCAAATACATCGCCCCACCGCCGGGAACCAGGAAAACGGTGGAAACCCCTTGCTCGCGGACAAATGAAAAAATGTAATCAGCAACCCGTACAGAAGCATTCATGGTCAGTCCAGCCAATGGCTGAGCAAAGTCTTGCGATGGGGATTTCCGGCGATGGTGGGATCAAGATAAAAGGAATCACCCGGCTGGTGGTTCGAGGAAATTTCTTCGAACACCGCGCCTTGCGCACTCTCGAAGGCATGGTGAACCCCGCGCTCGACGATTGCCACGCTGCCCGGCCGGTAATCCTGGACTATTCCGTCTAAGGAAAGCGATACCACACCATATAAGACATGGAAGGTTTCTTCCTTCTGCTGATGGTACTGGGCGGGATGCTTTTGTCCCGGCAGCACGACAATCAGCTTTTTGCAATATTCGCGATTGACCACGGTTACCATGGTAATCCCATATTCGTCGAAACGCTCGAGCCCGTAATGATGCGAGATTTCCAACTGTGCCTGCCCTGGCACCACGATGTTGCCTTTGCGCAGCATGTCCTTAACGCGGTCAACAATATCGAGCACGGTACGACGCGTATCCAGCTTGCTGGTGTTGCTGCAAAGAAGCGGCGCACCGGCTTCAATGGCTGCGGTCGCCCGAAACAAATTATATTTCGACCAATCATTGGCGGTGACATGGCCATCCTGGGTAGGGATGGCAAAAAAGACATCGCCATCACCGATGCGTTCCCCCGCAGCAATGCGGCGTTTGGCATAGGTCCCGCGGCGCAAAGCCAACAGACTGTCGGCTTCGGCCTGGGTTGGCTCGATTCGCCGGCCCGCCACGCCGCACGCCGCAAAAGCCTGCTGGGCCGCGCCTAACCAGCCAGAAATTTGCGCGGGGCTGGCCGAATAGGCATTGAGCGCATAGGCATCGGTGGGAACAC
>DUZC01000146.1 GCA_013349735.1 Rhodospirillaceae bacterium | reverse complement strand
CCAGCGGGAATATTCCACCAGCCAGGCATCAACATGCCACAGAACAAAGGCCGCAAACAGCGCGAAGGCATCGATGATGGTAAAATCGGCCAAAGTCAGGCCTGCCTATTTTTCCGACATCATATTTCGACTGCCCGCCGGCAAGGAAACCACCAGCCCATCAAGCTCCTTGGTCATAATGATCTGACAGCCAAGCCGCGAGGTCTGGCTCAAACCAAAGGCCAGATCAAGCATATCCTCTTCATCGTCACTGGCGGCAGGCAAGCGGTTGAACCATTCCGGCGCAATAACGACATGGCAGGTCGAGCAGGCCAGGGACCCTTCACAGGCTCCTTCGAGGTCAAGCTTATGCTTATGCGCCACCTCCATGACTGACAGTCCTTCCGGCGCATCCACCGTGTGGCTGGTTCCATCGGGATCAACAAAAGTCAACTTCGCCATTCGGAGCTATTCCTTTAAACGTGGAAAGATTCGCCACAGCCGCAGCGGCCTTTTTCATTGGGATTGCGGAAGACAAAACCGGCCTGCATTTTGTCGGTGACGTAATCCATTTCCGTTCCCAAAATGAACATCGTCGCCCGAGGATCAATGAGCACCGTCACCCCCTTGGTCTCGACCACCTCGTCCATCGGGTCGCGCTGTTCGGCGAACTCCAGGGTATAGCTCAAACCCGAGCATCCTTTCGGACTAACCCCTATGCGCAATCCAATCGCCGGCTTGTCACATCCGGCCATCAAGGTCTTGATCCGTTCCGCTGCGGAATCGGTCAAAGTCAAAGCTGTCATTCGTTCAGGCATTTTCTCGTCATCTCCGACTACGTCTTACGCGATCTAAAGTCTGCCCCAATCGGCCTGGCGGGTGTCGACCCCTTCGCAATACATTTGCCAAAGTGGGCTTTCCGCACGAAGCCTGCCAACCCCATCGACAATATGCGCGATGGCATAATCAATCTCTTCCTCCGAGGTGGTGCGGCCCAAGCCAATTCGCAAGGAAGCATGAGCCAATTCCGCATCCAGTCCAAGTGCCCGCAGCACATAACTCGGCTCGACCGAGGCCGAGCTGCAGGCCGAACCGGCCGACACGGCAATATCTTTCAAGACCGTCAGCAGGCGCTCGCCCTCGATATAGGCGAAACTGAGATTGAGATTGCCAGGGATCCGATGTTCTAAATCGCCATTGACCTGGACGGCGGTCATCTTATCGCATAATCCCACCCTAAGGCGTTCCCGCAACCCCAGCAGACGGGTCCTTTCTGTTGCCATTTCCAGGCCAGCAAGGCGGCAGGCCTCGCCCAGTCCGACACAGAGCGGTGTCGCCAAAGTGCCGGAGCGCATCCCAAGCTCCTGGCCGCCCCCTACCATCATCGCCTGCAGGCGGATGCGCGGCTTACGCCTTACAAACAGAGCTCCGATCCCCTTCGGACCATAAAGCTTATGGCCAGACAGGCTCAGGAGATCGATGTTCATCCCGTCCACATCAAGGGCGATCTTGCCAACCGCTTGCGCTGCATCCGTATGAAAATAGACGCCATGGCGACGGCAAAGGGTCCCGATCTCAGCCAAAGGCTGGATCACCCCGATTTCGTTATTAACAGCCATCACCGATACCAACAAAGTTCTTGGCCCGATGGCCGCTTCGAGTTCGCCAAGATCGATCAGCCCGGATTGGCTGACACCCAGCCGGGTAACGGTAAAACCTTCGCTTTCAAGGTAACGACAGGAATCAAGAACGCATTTATGTTCGGTCACCACGGTAATGATGTGGTCTTTTTTTGCCCTATGCATCCGGGCCAGGCCCTGGATCGCCAAATTGCTGGATTCCGTGGCCCCAGAGGTAAAAATGATTTCTTTGGCCCGGGCTCCGATCAGGACCGCAATCTGGGCCCTGGCCTGTTCCACGGCCTCCTCGGCCACCCATCCATAAGCGTGATGCCGTGAATGCGGATTACCAAAATTTTCGGTAAAAAAGGGCAGCATCGCCGACAGGACCCGGGGATCGCACGGCGTCGTCGCCTGAAAATCGAGATAGATCGGAAGCCTCACGCCAACACTAGCCCCGCATTAATTCCGCCGAACCGGCGGGACATTGCCCCAGCCGCTCGGCCAACGCAAGAAAGGCTTCGACAAAAATATCCGCATCACGGGCCTGACTTGCCCAACCCATACTAACCCTTATGGCGGTCTCGGCCAGCCCCCCTGCCCCCATAGCCTCTAAAACATGGCTGGCAGCCACTTTGCCGGAGCTGCAGGCGGCCCCGGCACTGACCGCCACCCCGGCCAGGTCCAAAGCCATCACTATGATTTTGGCTGAGATTCCAGGCAAAGCCAGGCAGCTGGTTCCCGGCAGCCGGGACACAGACTGACTAAAAATAGTGATATTGGGCAGGGCCTGACACAATCGCTGTTCAATCCTGTCGCGCCAGACCGACAGCTGCGGCATAGGGTGACAGTCGGCGATCGCCGCTGCGAATCCGGCGATGCCCGGCAGATTTTCGGTGCCGGCACGCCGACGGCGCTCCTGACCACCACCTCGCAGCAAAGGCGTGATAGCGGCGTCGGGGTCGGCCAGAACCAAAGCCCCTACCCCCGGAGGCCCCCCGAGCTTATGGGCGGATATTGACAAGGAATCGACGCCCAAATCATGAATATCAAGGCCCATGCGTCCGGCCGCCTGAACCGCGTCACAATGCACCAAAGCCCCATAGCGATGGGCCAAGCCGGACACCGCGGCCAAAGGCTCGATCACCCCGGTTTCGTTATTGGCCAACATCACGGCCACCATGCTCGGCCCTTGCGCAAGGGCGAGCGCTTCCTCAAGCCGTCCCAGATCGACGACACCCTCGCTATCCACTGCGATGGGCGTCGTCTGGCCGAATGCCAGGACCGACGGATGTTCGATAGCCGAAGTCAGCACCCGCCGACCGGGAAAGCCGGTCAAGGCCAAAGCATTCGCTTCGCTTCCCCCTGACGTAAAAATGACCCCGCCCGGTTGCGCGTTAACAAAGGCAGCAACGGACTCGCGCGACGATTCAAGCAGGCCATGGGCAAGCCGTCCAAACCGGTGGACCGAGGACGGGTTGCCGAGCAGTTCCAAGGCGCTGGCCACCGCCTTGGCTGCACTGGGCCGGATCGGGGCCGTGGCGTTATAGTCCAGATAAGCGGTGACAGCTGTCATCTTGACCCCGGCCCGGCGGCTAGTGTGGTGATTTTTAAGTTCGTGCGATTTTGCCAATGGCACTTTCACGAACTTAAAAATCGAAAACCACACTAGAAACAATTAGTTGCTAGTGTCCTGATCGATTCCGAAGTTCGATAATAGCCTGAATTTGGTCTCACGAACTTCGGAATCGGGACACTTAGAGTGCTTCAGTTTCAAACTGAAGCACTCTAGAGGCCCTGTGTGAACGAAAAATCTCCGATTTTTCAATGCTCAAGCGCCGCTCGGGCTTAAGAGTTTTTCCGTTTTTTGATCCCGTCAAAATGCGAAAAACTCTAACCGGACTTACTGAGCGGCGATCGTCCCGGCCGGACTGGCGCCGTGGAATATACCGCTGGTGCCAAGAAGCCGACGCTCAATCACATCGCCCAAGGAAACCGAACTCAGATACAGATAGATCTGGTTCCCCAGCTCTTCCCACAGATCATGGGTCATGCAACGGCCTTTATGATTATGGCAGCCGGCCGGTGAGCCTGGCGAACAGCGTGTGGTTTGGATGGGTTCGTCCACCGCCAGGATGATATCGGATACACGGGTCTGCAAAGCCGGCCGCGCCAACAGATAACCGCCGCCCGGCCCCCGCACGCTTTTGACCAGCCCACCCTTGCGCAATTTGCCAAACAATTGCTCAAGATAGGACAGCGAAATTTCCTGGCGATCGGCAATGTCCGCCAAAGCGACCGGACTGCCATTGCTATGGCTGGCCAGATCGGCCATCGCCATCACCGCATAACGCCCCTTTGTACTGAGTTTCATCGTCTCACTCCTATTTTTTCGATTACTTTGGCTGATTTTGCTGACCCGATATCCTTCTTTCGGTCACCCGCCAGGCGCTCTGGCGCGGCGCCCTCTAGCGCTGCCAACTGTGCGGCAAGGCGCACAACATCATTCCGCAGACCTTCGATGGCGCGGGCCACCGGGTCGGGAAGCCCGGCATCACAGCCATAGGCAAGAAATTGGTCTTCCTTGGTTCGGTTGGCGATCATGCGCGCCGGCACACCCACCATGGTCACACCCGCCGGCACATCGTTCAGCACCACGGCATTGGCGCCGATTCGGGCCAACCGGCCAACGGTCAAAGGCCCGAGCACCTGGGCACCGGACCCCACCACCACGCCGTCTTCCAGGGTCGGATGACGTTTGCCCTGATGCAAGGAGGTCCCCCCCAGGGTCACACCCTGGTAAAGAGTTACATCGTCGCCAATCACTGCGGTTTCGCCAATCACCACACCAGCGCCATGGTCAATAAACAGACGCCGGCCGATTTGCGCCGCAGGATGAATCTCGATCCCGGTCAGCAGCTTGGCAAGGGCAGCAATACAACGGGCCAAAAGCCTGGCGTCATGGTGCCAGGCCCAATGAGCCGCCCGGTAAAACAGCAAAACATGAAGCCCTGGATAGCACAGTAGCACCTCAAGCCAGGAACGAGCCGCAGGGTCACGATCCCGGATGGATTCAATTTCTTCCTGAAGTCTCTTGAAATCCATAGTCCTCAATATGTTATTGTACCGCCCTGACTCAGAGGGGGGTCATACACTGCTGATCAGCTTTGCCTTAAATTGAACTATAGGATGCCCGACCAATTCAGTCAAGAATGGCCATTGCGCGACAAGCATCCTTTGAAATTAATCCCATACCGATTGTGCTAGAATTGCCTGATCGGCCAAACAATGAGACAAAAAAAAACCATGCCTGAAGTCATTTTTAACGGTCCGGACGGTCGCCTCGAGGGACGCTACCATCATGGAAAGTCGGCGAGCGCACCCATTGCGCTGTTGTTACATCCACAACCGCAGCATGGCGGAACAATGAATAACCGCGTGGTCTATGCCATGTATCATGCCTTTGTGCGGCGCGGCTTCTCAACCTTGCGCTTCAATTTCCGGGGGGTCGGAAGGTCGCAAGGGCGCTTTGACAGCGGCCAGGGGGAATTGTCCGACGCGGCAGCGGCTTTGGACTGGATGCAGTCGTTCAACAGCAACGCTTTGTCCTGTTGGGTCGGCGGCTTTTCGTTCGGGGCTTGGATCAGCATGCAATTGCTGATGCGCCGACCGGAGATAGACGGCTTTGTCTCGGTGGCACCACCGGCCAACATGTATGACTTCACTTTTCTTGCCCCCTGTCCATCATCAGGGCTGATCATCCACGGGACCGATGACGACATCGTACCGGAACCGAGCGTCGCCAAACTGGCCAATAAACTGGCCTCGCAACGCAATATCAAAGTGGATTATCAACTGATCCCGGGCGCAAACCACAGTTTCAACACCAAATTGGACGAATTGAATGCCGCTTTGGATGTCTATCTGGATCGCTCGGCCGTCCAGCAACCGATGGCCGCCGTCGCGGTAG
>DUZC01000184.1 GCA_013349735.1 Rhodospirillaceae bacterium | reverse complement strand
CGAGCGGCGCTTGAGCATTGAAAAATCGGAGATTTTTCGTTCGCACAGGGGACCTAGAGTGCTTCAGTTTAAAACTGAAGCACTCTAGGTGGCGAGATCCCTTCGCCCCCAATTTGGGCACTCTGTCAACGTCCGAAATGTCGTCAGTGCAGGAACAGCACAGTCTGATCCCGTTCAGGTCAAACGCCAAATGGCACGACCTTATTTTCAATGTCATGACCGATATCGGCGCGGCCAAGATAGGCGATGCCAGAACGCGCGCACCAAAAGCGGGTCACCGCCTCTTCGTCTTGACCAAAATCCGGGTCGTTGGGTGGAATCTGGCTGCAGCGGCCCAGTTTTATCCCCGCCACTTTGCGGATCATCGGGTGGCTGGTCAGCTGGAACAGGCAACGGTCAATCCGATAGATCTGCTCGGACACCTCTTCCAGCATCAGAATATGACCGGTCAGATCGGGCAGCCAGGGCGTACCCAGCAGATGACAAAGAATGGTAAGGTTGAAGGCGACCAGCGGCTGCCCCGCCGACGCCACCGAGGGCTCAAGACTTTCAGCCGCGCCGCTGACCAGAAAGGCCAAAGCCCGCGCCACCGCCCGCTCGCCATCGGGACGCTGTAAATCCGAAGGCATCGGGCCATGGGCCAGACGGCGGAACCCTAAGCCATACATCCCGGCCAGCAGCATGCCCAAGTCACTATAACCGAGATAGGTTTTCTGGCTGGCTGTCGGTGTCAGGGCCGGCAGCACCCGCTCAAGCAGGCGGCCGGAGCCATAGCCACCACGCGCAAACCATAGGGCGTCCAGCCTGGGATCATTGGCCATATTCAGCAAGGCCTGGGCGCGGGTCTCGTCGTCTCCGGCGAAATGGCCCGCCGACAGAAAGCATTGCGGCGAAAAAATCAGCTCGGGAGGCTGGGTGGGGTAAAGCCGGGCGACCAAAGCGGTCAGGCGATCGACCAGCGATGGGTCAAGCCGTGATGCCGGCGCGACGATGCCGATTTTCATGCCCTCACCGTCCTTATCCTTCCCTCATTCCCTTGAAACGCTTGTCGCCGCTTGCCCCAGATTGTAGCGTCCCGGGATGGTCCAGGACAGGCTTTCTCCTCCAGATTGACGCCGGAGTCTGACCTTGATTGTCTCGCGGCAGACGGGCCTGTTCACCAAGGAGACCCGGCGCCCGCTATTCTGTCCCGTTCTGAAACGGCGCTCCGCGTTTTTCATCCCAAGGATTCAAAACCGTAAGGTCACGGATCCCATCGAAATCCTTGACGTTCCTGGTCACGACCACCAACCGATGCACCAGCGCCGTGGCGGCGATGAAGCTGTCGCGCTCCGGCCGCGGATCTGGAACCTGAAGGGCGGCACATCGTGCCGCAACCGCGTCGTCGATCGGCAGGATCCGCTCGCGAAACTGCCCCCGCACCGAACGGGAAAGCCATGAGCGGAGCAGGTCTCCCTGTGCCGGATCCCGTCGCTCGATGAGCTGGACACCCAGTTCGATCTCATAGACGGTCATTGCCGAGATATATTGATCGCTCAGCGCAACGCTCGCCGCCCAATTTACCAAAGCTGGCGATGCCCTGTCCGGTCGGCGCAGCGCGGAGACAATATTGGTATCGAGAAGATACATCAGGTGAGGTCTGCCGGCCGCGCGATCTGTCCGCTGATTTTCGGTGGGTCGAAAGCAATATCGGCACTGGCGGGATCGGCCAACGCATCCAACAGACTGACAATCGGTCGGGCACCGGATTGCTGGCGCCAGTCGTCATAACGTTGCAGAACGTAAGCCGGCGCGCCGCGGTCGGTGATGACGACAGGCCCTTTTTCGGCCGCTCGCTTGGCCCGTGCGATATCCTGATTGAACTCCCGCCCACTCAATGTTGTGATGCTCATCAATAACGCCTCGCCCATGATTGACGAGATGATACTACATTTTTTGTCGGCAGGCCAGTTGGCGCGACGATGCCGGCGCGACGATGCCGATTTTCATACCCTCACCGTCCTTATCCTTTCCTCATTTCCTTGAAACGCTTGTCACCGCTTGTCCCAGATTGTAGCGTCCCGGGATGGTCCAGGACAGGCGCTATTTCTTTTGCGGCATTGGGGGCAGCGGCATGCTGCCCCTGGCGATGATCGTCAAAGCCCGGGGCTTCGCCGTGGCCGGATCGGATCGCGCCCTGGACCAGGGACAGACCGCCCCCAAATTTGACTTTCTGCGCAGCCGGGGCATCAAACTTTTCGCTCAGGACGGCAGCGGCATTGAAAACAGCGAGACCATTCTGGTCACCTCCACCGCGGTCGAGGACACGGTTCCCGATGTCAAGGCGGCACGGCACTGCGGTGCATCCCTGATCACCCGGGCGGAATTGCTGGCCGCCTTATTCAATGACGCCCCCACCAGCATCGGCATCGCCGGAACCAGCGGAAAATCCACCACCACCGGTATGATCGGCTGGATCTTGCATCAGGCGGGTCGAGATCCGACGGTGATGAATGGGGCGGTGATGAAGAATTTTGTCACCCCGTCGCAGCCTTTCGCCAGCGCCCTGGTCGGAAAGGGCCCGGACTTCGTGGCCGAGGTGGATGAAAGCGATGGATCCATCGCCCATTACAGACCGACCGTCGCGGTCCTGAATAATATTGCCGTGGACCATAAGTCTTTGGATGAACTGCGCCTGTTGTTTGCCGGTTTTTGTGAAAAAGCCAAGACCTGCATCCTAAACCTTGATAATGACGAAGTCAGAAGCGTGGCCGGACGCTTAGAGGGCCAGACTTTGCTGACCTATAGCCTTACCGGACAGGATGCCGATCTGATGGCCGATCACCTGGTGCCTAGCCCGGACGGCATCGGCTTTACCCTGACCGACCGCCGCACCGCCCGGCAAAGCCTGATGCGCTTGCGGGTGCCTGGGGCCCACAATGTCGCCAATGCACTGGCCGCCCTGCTGGCCGCCGAAGCGGCCGGGATTCCCTTGGATCAGGCTATTTCCGCCCTCGCCGATTTTTCTGGCCTGAAACGGCGTCTCGAAGGGGTAGGTACGGCGGCGGGGGTGACCGTCATCGACGATTTTGCCCATAACCCCGACAAAATTGCCGCCACTTTGTCGACTTTGCATGCTTTTCCGGGACGCCTGCTGATCCTGTTCCAACCCCATGGCTTCGGGCCGTTGCGTCAGCTCAAGGACGCTTTCATTCAGTGCTTTCTGAACCATTTGGCAAAAGACGATATCCTGATCATGCCCGAACCGGTTTATTTTGGCGGCACGGTCGACCGGTCCATCTCCAGCCAGGATATTATCGCCGGCTTGGCCGGACGGCAGGCCTGGGCTTATGCTGACCGCACCAGTTGCCGGGATGCCTTGCTGGCCCAGGCACAAAGCGGCGATCGCATCCTGGTGATGGGTGCCCGCGACGACAGCTTGTCACAATTTGCCTTGGACCTTCTGCCCGCGCTGGAAAAACGGCTCGGACCAATCAACGGGAATGGCGATGACCAAAAAGATTGAAAAAAGTGACGAGGAATGGCGGGCCCTGCTGACCCCCGAACAATATCGGATCGCCCGCCAAAAGGGAACCGAACGCCCCTTTTCGGGCGCCTATGAACAGGTTTGGAGCCCCGGCACTTATCATTGCGTGGCCTGTGACCAGAAGCTCTTTGAGTCCGGTGCAAAATTTGATGCCGGATGTGGATGGCCCAGCTTCAGCCAGGCCCTCAGCGAAGAGGTTGTCGAGCAGACCGCCGACAACAGCCTGGGCATGCGCCGGACGGAAGTGACCTGCGCCGCCTGCGGCGCCCATTTGGGCCATGTCTTTGACGATGGTCCGCAGCCCACGGGATTGCGTTATTGTATCAATTCGGTTTCTTTAAAACTAAAGCCGGAGAAAATTTGAAAAAGGACCTGCATCTGGACAGGCCCGTTTGTTTGGGCATAATCCTGGCAAAGCTTAAGGGGAAACGGCCATGACCAAATTTAAAATTTTCGCAGCCTTTTTTCTTGCCGCCCTGTGCAGCGGCCTGCCCCCCGCCCGGGCAGCCGACCCGATCCGTATCGGTGCCATTGAGGATCTGAGCGGCCCCACCGCCCGCTATGGCACCCGGATCCGCGAAGGGTTCGATCTTGCCGCCCAAGAAATCAATGCCAAGGGCGGCATACTCAAAGGCCGCCCCCTCGAAATCCTTTATGAAGATGCGGCCGGCACCAAGGATCAGGCCATTAACGGCGCCAAGAAATTGCTGGCCCGCGACAAAGTTTCGCTTTTGCTGGGCCCGACCTTGTCGAACCAGATGTTTGCCGTTGGACCGGTGGCGGTTGAACGGCGCGTGCCCATCATCGGCACCTCGAACACCGCCGACGGCATCACCGATATCGGGGAATGGGTGTTCCGCACCTCTTTGCCCGAAGCCGACGTTATCCCGGTGACCTTGCGCAAGGCTCAGGCGAAATTCAACATCAAGAAAGTGGCCTTGATGTATGCCAATGACGACGCCTTCTCTAAATCCGGCTTTGAAGTGTTCAAGGTCGCCCTTGAGCAGGCGGGCATTGCCATTGTCACCATTGAATCTTTCGGCAGCAAGGATACGGATTTTTCGGCACAGCTAACCAAAATTAAGGGCTTGGCCATCGATGCCATCTGCGTTTCGGCCCTGGTGGAACCGGCTTCGGGGGTCGTGCTGCAAGCCCGCCAGCTGGGCATTCCGCAATCCATTCCGATCATCGGCGGCAATGGCTTCAATTCCTCAAAGCTGGCTGAAATTGCCGGCCCCGCCGCCGAAGGCGTGATGGTCGGCAGTCCCTGGTTCATTGCCAAGCCGCAGACCGAAAATGTGACCTTCGTCAATGCCTTCCGCAAGAAATACGAGCATGACCCGGATCAATTCGCAGCCCAGGCTTATGATACCCTGTGGATCGTTGCCGAAGCGTTTGAACGGGCCGGCGGCACCGATAACGAAAAACTGCGTGAGGCGCTGCTGAAAACCGAACATGCCGGGATCATGGGATTGTTCCGCTTTACCGATCACCGGGATCCGGCCTCGGTGACCGGGGTGGTCGTCCTGTCGATCAAAAACGGCAAATTCGCCGTGTTTGAATAAATTTTGTCTTTCGACCACTGATGATGCTCGCACAACAGTTTTTCAACGCTTTGGTTCTGGGGTCGGTTTACGCCGTATTTGCCCTCGGCTTCACGTTGATTTTCGGTGTTGTGCGAGTCATCAACCTGCTTTACGGCTTTTACTTTACCGTTGGCGCCTTCGTTGCCCTGATGCTGACTCAGGCCATGGCTTTGCCGCTTTGGGCCGCCGCCGTCCTTGGCGCCCTGGCTGCCGGCATGGTCGCCATGGTCCTGGATGGCTTGCTGCTGACCCCCTTGCGCAAGGCCAAAGCCCCGGAACTGGCTTCACTGACCGTAACCTTGGGAGGTGTCCTCTTATTCACCAGCATTCTGACGGCGGTCTATGGCACCGAGATGCGCCGTTTTCCTGCTGAATTGCTGGTGCAGAGCCCCATCAACTGGGGCTCGGTCACGGCGGCCCCCCTGCAATTGCTGATAATTGTCCTGGCCATCCTGCTGGTCGGCGGGCTTTTTCTTTTCATCGAGAAAAGCCGCATGGGCGCCGCCATCCGCG
>DUZC01000200.1 GCA_013349735.1 Rhodospirillaceae bacterium | reverse complement strand
AGCCTGATGACCGACCGCCGCCGGCCAGCCGTTCGCCATCACCGCGCAGAGCCGAAAAATTAGTTCCGGTGCCCGATCCATATTTGAAAAGCCGGGCCTCGCGGACCCAAAGATCCATGATGCCTCCCTCATTGACCAGGTCATCACTGATGGACTGGATGAAGCAGGCATGCGGCTGCGGATGCTCATAGGCGCTCGAGGATTTCACCAACGCGGTCGTTTTATGATCGACATAATAGTGGCCCTGGCTTGGCCCATCGATTCCATAAGCCCAATGCAGGCCCGTATTGAACCATTGCGGGCTGTTGGGGGCGCCCATCTGCTGGCACAGCATATAGCGCATCTCGTCGTGAAAGGCCTGGGCATCCTCTTCGCTATCGAAATAGCCCCCCTTCCAGCCCCAATAGGTCCAGGTCCCAGCCATACGGTCGAAAACCTGCCGGGCCGAATGTTCCCCAACGGTTTTGGCGCTGTTATCCACCGGCGTCTTGCGCCACAACCAGGCCGGGACGCCTTTTTCAGGCACAGGCTTCAAAGACTCTTCGACAGGAACCCCCGCCCGACGAAAATATTTCTGGGCCAACACGTCGCAGGCGACCTGCGACCAATCGGCAGGAACATCGATTTCCGATTGCGAAAAGACCACCGAACCGTCCGGGTTGCGGATTTCACTAGAGGTGACGCGAAAGCCGATATTCTCATAAGGCGACTTTCCCTTGGACGTGAAATGGCGTTCGATACGCATTAGTTCGCTTTCCCCCGAAAAAATGTTGACCGACAGCGCGAATCCCCAGCCAAACGGGCTAGCCCCAACGGAGCGAGCACACCATATGTTGTGGTCTCGTGCTGACAGACATACACGGTATGACAAGCCGAAACGGCAATCAACGAGATTTTGATGTGTGCAGTGCAGCATCCACATAATATTGTGTCGTGGTCAACAGCTCTGGACGCAGCGGCCAGCTTTTGCCATATTCCCCAAACCAAAAGCGCCCATTCACGGGTAAGGGAAAAGCAATGGATATCGGGACACATCTGTTCACTTGGGCCAAAGGCATGCTGGTCGGCACGGACGCACAGGGCAACCGCTATTACACCGAGCGCAAGCCCGGTCGTGGCCGTCTGGGCAAGGCCCGCCGTTGGGTTATCTATAACGGCGAAGTCGAAGCTTCGCGCATTCCCCCGGAATGGCATGCCTGGCTGCATTTCACCGTCGATGAACCTTTGGCGCCGCCTACGGATAAGCCTTGGGTCAAGGCGCACCAGCCGAACTACACCGGCACGGTGAACGCTTATCTGCCGGCCGGCCATGATCGGCGGGGCGGAGAACGTCAGGGGGCGACCGGTGATTACGAGGCCTGGCAGCCCTGATCCGTGGAGTTGCGGTCATGGCATTGGCCGGGGCTGATCGGGAAGCTTTCATCGGTGGCGCGGTTTTGGCCTTGGGGGCTATTATTCTCGCGGCAGCCTATGGCGTGACGGGGCGTTCGGCGGTGCCCGGTTATGATGTCCATGCCCGTTTCAATAAGGCTGAAGGCATTTCCATGGGGGCCGATGTGCGCTTGTCTGGCGTTAGTGTCGGGCGCGTAACCGGCATGGAACTGGACAATAAATACCATGTGATGATGACCGTCAGGCTGGCCCCCTCGGTGGCCTTGCCGACGGACAGCGCCGCTTTGATCCAGACGGACGGCCTGCTGGGGGCTAAATATGTGGCCTTGCAACCCGGGGCTGACGAGACCAACCTCAGGCCCGGTGAAGAAATTGGCACGACCCAGGATTCAATGGATATGCAGGACTTGCTGGGGATGATTATCGCGGAAGCCAAGGCCAAGCGGGCCAAAGCCGGATCGCCAAGATGAACGCGTCGGGCCGCCATATGATCGAAACCATCATGGGTGCCGTGGTGCTGATGGTGGCTGTTTTCTTTCTGTCCTTTGCCTATACCCAGGTCGATCTTGGTGCCGTTAAGGGCTACCCCCTGACCGCAGCCTTTTCCAGTGTTGGTGGCTTGCCCAATGGGGGCGATGTAAGAATAAACGGTATCAAAGTTGGAACCGTGCTGGATCAGCAGATTGACCCGACCAGTTTTCAGGCCGTCGTCCGGATGTCGATCAAACCCAGCATCCAACTGCCGGCTGACACCGTGGCGGCGATCGCCAGTGACGGTTTGCTTGGCGGCAAATATGTCCGCCTGGATCCTGGGCATAGCAAACAGATGCTGGGGCCGGGTGGGGCGATCACCAAGACTAAGACCTATAAATCGGTCGAGGAGATGGTGGCCGAAGTTATTTTCCTGGCGACCGGCACGGATGCCGGCGACACAGACCACGCAGCTTCACCACCTTGAGCTCCGGAGCCCATTCGATGAGGCGGGTTTGCGGCCTGACCGTCGCTCTGTTGGCAGGATGGACGGCCGGTTCGGCCCAGGCAAATGATCTGGTCTTTGATACGGCGATCCTGCAAGGACTCGATAAGGTAACCGGGCGGGTGGTCAGCATCGAGGCGCCGGTGGGAAGCTCGGTCCATTTCGGAACGCTGGAAATCATCGTGCGGACCTGTCGTAAAAGGCCACCCGAGGAAAATCCTGAAACGGCTGCCTTTTTGGACGTCTGGGAAATCAAGACCGGCGAAGCCGCAGCCAGCCTGTTCCGCGGCTGGATGTTCGCGTCAAGCCCGGCCCTTTCAGCGCTGGAGCATGCGGTCTATGATATCTGGGTGGTCGACTGCGAAGAGGAAAGCAAAGCCAAGACATCGCCGTCAGGGAAGTTGCCATAAAAGCGGGCTGGTTTCTTTAGCGCCAGGTCCAGCAAGGCCAGATAATCCAGCCTGGGAATTTGCACGGCGCCAAAATTGGCCAGATGTCCGGTCAGGAATTGGGTATCCAATAAGGTATAACCACCAAGACGCAGCCTTGCCACCAGATGGGCCAGGGCAACTTTGCTGGCGTCCGTAACCCGGCTGAACATGCTTTCTCCGAAAAAGGCACTGCCCAGCGACAAGCCGTAAAGTCCGCCGACCAGACAATCATCCTGCCAAGCTTCAACACTATGGGCCAAGCCCAAACAGTGCAGCTCGTTAAAGACGCGGATAATTTCTTCATTGATCCAGCTGTCCGGACGGTCGGGCTGTTTTTCGGCGCAGCTTTCTATAACCTGGGCGAAAGCACTGTCGTAACGAATGGAAAAAAGACCTTTTTTCAGCGTCTTTTTAAGCGAGCGGGGCAAATGAAAGCCTTGCAAAGGCAGGATGCCGCGGAGCTCAGGTTCAACCCAGACCACGCGTCGATCCTGGCGATGGCGTGCCATCGGGAACGCCCCAAGCCGATAGGCATGCAGCACCATTTCCGCAGTTAACGGCACGGGCTCTCCACGATTCAATCAGCCATCAACCAGTTTTTGCAGCCAATGAATATCGTAATCGCCATTGATGAAATCGGCTTCGCTGATAATCCGCTTCTGAAGGGGAATCGTGGTTTTTACCCCTTCAATGACGAACTCACCCAAAGCGCGGCGCAACCGCATCAGACATTCGTTACGGGTGCCGCCATGGACGATCAATTTGGCGATCATGCTGTCATAATGAGGCGGCACCATATAACCGGAATATAAGCCGGAATCGACCCGGACGCCCAGTCCGCCCGGGGTATGGAAACCACCGATTCGCCCAGGCGAAGGCGCAAAGCTTTCCGGATCTTCCGCATTGATGCGGCATTCAATGGCATGGCCGGAAAAGCGCACATCGGCTTGTTCATATCCCAGCGGCGCGCCGGCGGCGATGCGGATCTGTTCGCGAACAATATCGATGCCGCAAATGGCTTCGGTGATGGGATGTTCCACCTGCAGCCGGGTATTCATTTCGATAAAATAAAACTCGCCGTTCTCGTAAAGAAATTCCAGCGTTCCGGCATTGCGATATCCCAAACGGCGAATAGCCTGGCAGGCGATCTGACCAATCCGTTCCCTGGCATCGGCATTCAAGGCGGGCGAGGGGGCTTCTTCGAGGACTTTCTGGTGGCGGCGCTGCAAAGAGCAATCCCGTTCGCCAAGATGAACCACCGCGCCGTGATTGTCGGCCAGGATCTGAATTTCAATATGCCGCGGAGTCTGAAGATATTTCTCCATATAGACTTCGGGATTGCCAAAGGCCGCCTTGGCTTCGGAGCGGGCAAACCGAAAGGCGTCACTCAGCTCCTCGGGCGAATTGGCGTGTTTCATCCCCTTGCCGCCACCGCCGGCGGTGGCTTTGATCAGCACTGGAAAGCCCATTTGTTTTGCCAGCTCCTGGGCCGACTCTTCGGAATCGACCGAGCCATCGGACCCTGGAACACAGGGCAGGCCAGCCTCTTTGGCCGCATGTTTGGCGGTAATTTTGTCGCCCATCATGCGGATATGCTCTGGCGTCGGGCCGATAAAACAAATCCCATGCTCTTCAACCATCTGGGCAAAGTCGGCATTTTCCGACAGGAAACCGTAGCCCGGGTGGATGGCATCCGCGTTGGTGATGATGGCGGCGGCGATGATCGCGGCCTTGTTCAGATAGCTATCCCTGGCCGGCGGCGGCCCGATGCAGACAGATTCGTCGGCCAGTCGGACATGCATGGCGTCATGGTCGGCGGTGGAGTGCACCGCTACGGTTTTGATGCCCATTTCCCGGCAGGCGCGATGAATGCGAAGGGCAATCTCGCCGCGATTGGCGATCAGGATTTTATCAAACATGATTACTCGATAACGATCAGCGGTTCGCCGAATTCGACGGGTTGGCCGTCCTGCACGAGGATTGCCGTGACTTTGCCGCCGCGAATGGCGCGGATCGGATTAAAGGTCTTCATGGCCTCGATCAGCAGCAGGGTTTGCCCTTCTGCCACCAGATCGCCCAGGCCGATAAAGGGCGGCAGGCCCGGTTCCGGCGACATATAGGTTACGCCGACCATTGGTGATTTAACCACACCCGGATGGGAAGCCCAATCGGTCGGGCCGGGTTCCTGGGCGGCGGTTATCGCCGGCGGCGGTGCGCCAGGCGCCGCATAGGTTATGTGCGATTGCGCGTTGCGGGCCACGCGAATGCGCAATCCAGCCGATTCGTACTCGATCTCATTGAGGTGGGTCTCGTCCAGCAACGCTGCTAAAGAACGCACCAGTTCACTGTCGATGGAGGTTTTTGCCATCACGCCTCTTCGATGTTGGGAGTGTTTCCGGGGTGGGCGACAAGCCGACCAGGGCGGGGGCCATTCAGGGGCTGCGCGAATTTTCGAATAGTCATCGTCAAAGTTATAGCATGGGTATCGGTGGGCGCAATGGCATTGCCCGTCCTTCCCTGCTTTTCAGGGTGGCAAAATCCTTCAGCCGATTTGAGCGGTGACGACATAGACCTTTGGGATAGCGAAGAGGTAATCTGCGGCGCAATACCTGCTTATTATAAGCAAATGGTAATTAGGGAGCTGTCCAATGCCTGACGAAAGCCGACGCAAGAAAAGCCCGACCATTGTTGGGCCGCGCCACAAGGTCCGTTTTGTAACAGCCACCAGTTTGTTTGATGGGCATGACGCTTCCGTCAATATTATCCGCAGACTTTTGCAGCAATCCGGGGCCGAGGTTATTCATCTCGGTCATAATCGATCGGTGGAGGAAATTGTCACCGCCGCGGTTC
>DUZC01000207.1 GCA_013349735.1 Rhodospirillaceae bacterium | reverse complement strand
GGCCAGTCTTGGCAAAGCGGTTTGCCCGAAAAGCGGGGCCCTGTCCGCCGCCAGCCATGCCACCCGCTCGCCACCCCGCAGCAACAGACTGGCCAAGGCCAACCCCAACACGGCGGCGCGGTCATGCTTGGTCGCGTGCTGCGGGCTCGAACCCCAACGCATCGAACCCGTCGCATCGACCCATAACCAGATCGAATGCGCCGCTGTCCATTCGGTTTCCCGCAAATAAAGATGAGCCCCTTTTGCCGATTGACGCCAGTCTATTGCATTGGCCGGATCCCCCGGCTGGACGCGGCGAAATTGCCAGAAGCTGCCGCCCTGGCCGGTCCGCCGGCGGCCATGCGGCCCAGGAAGGACCGCCGTGGCCGCCTGCCTCGAGGCCACCATCAAGGGCGGCAATGAGCCGGCCAAAGCCAACGCCTCCTGATGCCAGTTAGACAGCGGCGAGGTCATCAAGCGATGGTCGCGACAAGATCCCGGATGACATCGGCAATCGTGATGCCATCGGAACGGGCGGTATAGCCCAAGGCCATACGATGGCGCAAAACCGGAGCGGCCAAAGCCATCACATCCTCCAAAGACGGCGTTAGCCGTCCGTCCAGCAGTGCTTTGGCCCGAACCGCCAGCATCAGAGCCTGAGCCGCCCGCGGCCCCGGCCCCCAGGACACATGGCGGCGAACCAGATCAAGCGACGAGGATTCGGGCCGGCCTGCCCGCACCAGCGTCAAAATCGCTTCGACCAGACTTTCGCCCACGGGAATATGGCGGATCAGTCTTTGCCCCGCCATGAGTTCTTCCCCATCGAAGACCCGAGGGGCTTCCTCCTCTAGGGCGCCCGTGGTCGCCAGCAGCATTTGGCGTTCGGCGTCCCGATCCGGGTAACCAACATCAATCTGCAATAAAAAGCGATCCAGCTGTGCCTCGGGCAGGGGATAGGTTCCTTCCTGCTCGATGGGATTTTGCGTTGCAAGGACATGAAAGGGCCGGGGCAGCGGGTGATAGTGCCCGGCAATACTGACGCGCTGTTCTTGCATCGCCTGCAGCAAGGCCGATTGGGTCCGCGGGCTGGCACGGTTAATTTCATCGGCCATCAGGAGCTGGCAGAAAACCGGCCCGGGCAGAAAGCGAAAGGAACGGCTTCCGGTTGCCGAGTCTTCCAGAACTTCGGAACCAAGAATATCGGCCGGCATCAGATCCGGCGTAAATTGCACACGTTTTGCGTCGACACCGAACACTTGCCCCAAGGTCTGAACCAGACGGGTTTTAGCAAGCCCCGGAACACCGACCAACAGGGCGTGACCGCCGGCCAGCAGCGTGATAAGACTTTCCTCGATGACATTGGCTTGGCCAAAGATAACCTGGCCGATGGCAGCCCGTGCCAGGGTCAGGCGAGCGGCAAGCTGCTCCGCCTCTGCTAAAACTTTGGACTGGGAAAATGCGCCGGCAGAACCCAGCGAGGGGAAAATGTCCAATGGTCTCTCTCCGCAAATATTGGCCAGCCGGATAGAGCGATGAAACGCCCTGCCACACCCAGCACCGCAACCACCGCACCGGGGCGGGTAAATTGCGGCCTGATCGATATGCACATCAACCGGGATGGCAAATGGTTCTACCACGGCACGCCGATTCCCCGCAAAGAGATGGTATGCCTGTTCGCCTCGACGCTGACAAAGCGGGCCGATGGGTCCTACTGGTTGGTAACGCCGGCTGAAGAAGCGGAAATTACCGTCGAGGACGTGCCGTTCCTGGCGGTAGAATTGTTTTCGCAGGGGACCGGCCGCGAAGCCCAATTCAGTTTTCGCACCAATGTCGATGAAATGGTACCCTTGGATGCAGAGCATCCGCTCAGGATCGGTGGGGGCGAACATGGATCGCCTCCCTACCTGTTGGTGCGGGAGTCTCTGGAAGCGCGTCTTAGCCGATCCGTTTATTACGAACTGGTCGGGCTTGGGCTCGAAGAAACTGTCGGCGAGGAACGGCTATACGGCGTATGGAGCAGCGGCATCTTCTTTCCCCTGGGTCGGTTGGACAGCCTGATCTGACGACCGACGCGGTCATTCGGGCACTTTCTGCGGGCCGGCGACGGACCGACCGCTCGGATGTCAACACCTCATGGCGGCTGGCTGGAAATGAGAACCGGCCACCCTCACCGTCCGACCAGCCGCTGACGCCAGCGGCGGTGTTGGTGCCGATGGTCTGGCATGCGGACGGCATCACAATCTTGCTGACCCAACGAACCAGCCATTTGGCCCACCATGCCGGCCAAGTCAGTTTTCCGGGTGGACGGGTCGAAAGCAATGATGCCGACGCCGTGGCCGCCGCGCTGCGGGAAGCCCAAGAGGAAATCGGCCTGGACCGCCAAACCGTCCGCATCCTGGGCCGTCTTGACGACTATGTGACGGTCACCGGCTTTTGTGTTACCCCGGTCGTCGCCGCCGTAACGCCGCCTCTCCATTTGGAGGCCGATCCTTTTGAGGTTGCAGAGATTTTTGAAGTTCCCCTGGCTTTCATTCTCGACCCGGCCAATCACCAGCGCCATTCGCGAGTCACACCCGATGGCATCCCCCGCCATTTCTTCGCCATGCCTTTTGGGGCTCATTATATCTGGGGCGCCACAGCTGGCATGCTGATCAATCTTTTTGAAATGCTGACCGGCCAATGCGCATCCTGATTGAGTATATTCTGCCACTTTTTCTTCCTTCTGTGCTTTGGGTGGCTTGGCTATCCTGGGCGAAAAGGCGGGTCGGACCCGATGAGGACGGTCGGCTTGACTGGCAAAAAGCCCCCTGGAGCTGGCTGTTGGCGGCGGGCTTATTGCTGGCTATGGTCATTGCCATCGGCGGCAGTCTGATGACGGGACAGCAGACCGGGGGTTATCACCCAGCCCGCATCGACGCCGAAGGTCATCTCGTTCCGGGTGGGTTCAATGAGCACGAGCGATGACCAGCCGCCTTGGGCTGAGGGCGAGGGACCGGTTGGTCAGCTGTCACCTCAGGATTGGCTGAACGACCCCGCCACCCATTGCGTGCTTCGCGCCTTGTCCGCCGAGGGGGCTGAAATCCGCTTTGTCGGAGGCTGCGTGCGCGACGCGATTTTGCGGCGCCCCGTCAAGGATATCGATATCGCGACCCATGACCCGCCCCCGCAGGTTATGCGGTTGCTGGAACAAGCCGGCATCAAAGTGATCCCGACCGGCATTGACCATGGAACGGTAACCGCCCTCATCGGCAAAGCCCGTTTCGAGATCACCACGCTGCGCACCGATGAAGAAAGTTACGGCCGCCAGGCACGGGTCAAATTCGGCGCCGGCTGGGCAGAGGACGCGGCGCGACGCGATTTCACGATTAACGCCCTGTTCTGCAATGCCGAAGGGATGGTCTTTGACCCCTTTGAGGGTCTGGCCGACTTGGGTGCCGGACGGGTCCGTTTTGTCGGCAACCCGATCAACCGCATCAATGAAGATGTTTTGCGGCTGTTACGCTATTTCCGCTTTCAGGCCTATTACGGACGACCCCCTGCGGATATTTTTGCCTTAGCCGCTTGCCGCGCCAAGGCGCATCTGTTGCCAAATCTGTCCGGCGAACGCGTCAGCGCCGAGATGTTCAAGATTTTGCTGGCTCCTGATCCGGCGTCGGCTTTGCTGCTGATGAAAGGCGAGAATGTCCTCAGCGTCCTTCTGCCCGAGGCCGCGGCTTTTGGCCGACTGAGACTGCTAAGCTTCCTTGAGCAACGCGGCGTTGTGCGCCCTTCCGTCAAATCCGATGCTTTGCGCCGCCTGGCCGCGGTTCTTACCGTCGATGCCGCCGGCGCTGACGCTGTGGCCAAGCGCTTTAAACTATCCGGGAAACAAAAGGAACGGCTGCGGGCCATGGCGGCCCCGTCGCAGGTCCCCGATTGGACCATGGATGACCGGGCAGCCCGACGGCTGCTATACCATTTGAACAGCGCGGCCCTTTTTATCGATCTTCTGCTTCTGGCCTGGGCCGGGCGCAAGGATCTTCACGGCCGCACGCCTGCCGGCGAAACCGACCGCTGGCTGGCGCTGCTTGATCTGGCCGATGGCTGGGCCCCTCCAAAACGGCCGGTTCGGGGCCAGGATCTTCTCGAACTTGGCGTCTCGCCGGGTCCAGAAATCGGGATCTTCCTTAACCGGTTCGAAGCTTGGTGGATTGATCAGGACTTTCCCTCGGACCGCGAAACGGCCTTAGCCCAGCTACGAATCCTTATTCAGGATGGAAGTGATCATAGATCTTTTGCGCAATCGTCCGACTGATGCCCGCCACCAGACACAGATCGTCCAAGCCAGCCTCGGCCACCGCCCGGGCGGAACCGAAATGATGCAAAAGCGCCTTTTTTCGGTGGGCGCCGATACCGCTTACTTCGTCCAGCGGGGACGCGCTTTGTGATTTGGCGCGGCGCTGCCGATGGCTGCCGATGGCGAAGCGATGCGCTTCGTCCCGTAGCCGCTGCAAAAAATAGAGCACCGGGTCATTGGGCGGCAAAGAAAAAGCGGGGCGATCAAGAAGATACAGTTTTTCGTGACCGGCATGACGATCCGGCCCTTTAGCGATCGCCAAGAGGGTTACGTCCTCGATTCCCAGTTCGTCAAAAATCGCTCGGCCCACCTGCAACTGGCCAGGCCCGCCATCGATCAGGACCAAATCCGGCCAGCTTCCTTTGCCGCGGTCAGGATCTTCGCTTTGAATGCGGCGGAATCTTCGTCCCAACACCTCCTTCATCATGCCATAGTCATCGCCCGGCGTCAGTTCGGCGGTACGAATATTGAATTTTCGATATTCATTGCGGTTAAAGCCCATCGGTCCGGCAACCACCATCGCCCCGACCGCGTCGGTTCCCTGGATATGGCTGTTGTCGTAGATTTCGATGCGCTCGGGAACCGCGTCCAGATCGAGCAAGCTGGCCAGAGCGTCCAACAGCTGGCGCTGCGCCGCACCTTCGGCCATACGCCGGCCCAGGGCTTCGCGGGCATTGTCATAGGCATGAAGGACCAAACGCTTGCGATCCCCCCGTTTTGGCTCGCTGATCGCGACCCGACGGCCGGCTCTTTGGGTCAGGGCGGCCCCAAGCAGGACGGCCTCTTCACTGACCAGCGGATGCGACAGCAAAATTTCCTGAGGGGGCGTCTTATCGGCGTAAAACTGTCCGAGGAAGGCCGAAAGAATAGCCTCGGGCAGTTCGTCCTGGGTCTGTGCCGGGAAAAAAGCGCGATTGCCAAAATTGCAGCCCGCGCGAAAGAAAAAAACCTGAATGCAGCACTGACCGCCGGCCTGATGCAAAGCGATCACATCGGCTTCATCCACATCAGATGGGTTAATATCCTGACGCGCTTGAATCCGCGCCATCGCGCGGATCCGATCGCGATAAAGCGCCGCTTCCTCATAGGCCATTTCGTCACTGGCCCGTTCCATCGCCAAAGCCAGGGATCGCTGCACATCCTGGCTATGACCGGACAGAAAGGCCCTGGCCTGCGCCACCAATTGCGCATATGCGGCCTGGGTGATCCGCTCGGCGCACGGGGCACTGCAGCGCTTGATTTGATAAAGCAGGCAGGGCCGGCTGCGGGCCGAGAACACACTATCGGCGCAGGACCGCAGCAAAAAGGCCCTCTGCAATTGCGACAAGGTCTGATTGAC
>DUZC01000136.1 GCA_013349735.1 Rhodospirillaceae bacterium | reverse complement strand
CGCGGATTTTGATCGCCCGCTTAATAAGCGGGGCCGTAAAGCTGCGCGCGCGTTGGCACGGTATTTTCTTGATTTGGGGCAGGTGCCGCCCTTGGTGCTCTGTTCGCCGGCCTGCCGGACCCGGCAGACCTTAAAGCCTTTGGCGCGCAGGCTTGGCGCGGCGCTTTCCGTCCATTTTGAGCCATGTATTTATGAAGCCTCGGCGCGGCGCCTGCTCGGCTGTCTGACCGCCTTGCCGGACGATCTGACCTCGGTTTTGCTGATCGGGCATAATCCTGGGATTGAGGGTCTGGTCCATTTTCTGATCGAAGAAAACGGGGCGCCGGAAGCGATGGCGCGGCTGCGGGGGAAGTTTCCCACCGGCAGTCTGGCCATCCTCAGCCATGCCGGTGAGTCCTGGGCGTCCCTGACAGCCGGTGCCTGCCATTTGGATGTTTTTATCCGTCCTATCGATTTAGAGAGCGGAGGTTAGCACATCCCAGGCCCGATGCAGGTCAGGCTCGGGGATGCAATAGGGCGGAAGAAAATAAAGGGTCGAGCCGAGCGGACGGACCAGCATGCCATGCTGACGGAAGAAGGCTTTGAGCTTTTTGCCCTCGGCACCCCCATAGCCTGTGTCCCCGATTTCCAGGGCGGCGATGGTTCCGGTCACCCGCAAATGGCGGGCCCGACCACTGGGCAAAGCCTTAAGACGTTCCGAATGGATGGCTTCGATGCGGCTGATTTGTGCCTGGCAGGCCGGGCCCGTCAACAAGTCCAAGGACGCCAGTCCGGCGGCGCAGCCCAGCGGATTGGCGGTGTAGGAATGGCCATGCAAAAAGGCGCGGTCGATGCGCTCGTCGAGAAAGGCCTGATGAATGGGTTCCCGCGCCACGGTGGCCCCCATCGGCAGAAAGCCGCCGGTCAGCCCCTTGGACAGGCACAAAAGGTCTGGGGTAACCCCGGCCTTCAGACAGGCGAAAAGCGACCCGGTGCGACCGAAGCCGGTCATCACTTCGTCAAAGATCAGGAGGGCGCCGGCCTGAGCGGTTCGTTCCGCCAAAGCGCGCAAAAAAGAGGGGCGGCACATGCGCATGCCGCTGGCCCCTTGCACCAAAGGTTCGATCAGGACGGCCGCCACGGACTCGTCCAAAGCCCTGTCGAGGGCGGCCAGAGCTTCGTCTTCTTTGGAATCCACCGCCTCGTCCTGCCACCAGCTGGCCGGGAAGGGCAGGACATCGACCGGAAAAAGCAGATCTTCCCAGGCCCGGAAAAATCCGGAACTGCGACCAAGCGACATGGCGCCGACGGTGTCGCCGTGATAGCCCCCGTCAAAGGCCAGCAAACGGCGGCGCTCCTGGCCCTGGTTGGCGAAATATTGCAGGGCGATTTTCAGCGCTACCTCTACCGCGGTGGAGCCATTATCGGAAAAGAAGACCCGGTCCAGATCCTTTGGCAGTAGCGCGGCCAGGCGTTGGGCCAGATGCGCTGCCGGAGCATGGGTGAAATCAGCGAAGATCACCTGTTCCAGGGTCGATGCCTGGGCGGCGATGGCGGCGGCGATGGCCGGATGCGCATGGCCATGCAGATTGACCCACCAGGATGAAATCAAATCGAGGATGGTTTCCCCGTCCTTGGTCAAAATATTGGCGCCCTGCCCGGCGACAGCCACCATAGGAGCGGGCGCGGTCAAAGACTGGGTAAAGGGATGCCAGACATGGCGGCGGTCAAAATCTTCGATGGGATCACTCATGTTCGGTTCTTCCAAGGCTGCCAGGGCAAAGCCGGCAGGCTGTCAAACAGGGTCAGATCGGGCAGAGGCGGCATTTGCGCCACGACGCTTACCCCGGAAAAATGTTCGATGGCGCGGCGATTCTCGGGCGCATCCGGGCCATTCAGAATAATGCCGGCAATGGCAATCGATCGGGTTCGCAGCGCTTCGACGGTCAGCAGGCTGTGATTGATGGTGCCGAGGCCGCTGGGGGCGACGATCACCGCCGGCAGACCGATCTGTTTGATCAGATCGGCCATCAGATGACGGTCATTCAGCGGCACCAAAACCCCGCCCGCACCCTCGACCACCAGCGGGGCAGTGGTTTGCGGGCGGATAAAGTCCTCAAGAGCAATGATGCGGCCTTCCCGGCTTGCGGCTTGATCAGGAGATAACGGGGCCTTGAGCGCATGGGTCGGAGGAAAGATCCGCGCCGCGGGAACCTGCTGGCGGATGACATCAGAATCCCAGCCTTCGTCGGTGCCCGATTGCACCGGCTTCCAATAGTCGGCCGCCCAGGATCGCACCAGCCAGGCCGCCACCAGGGTCTTGCCGATGCCAGTGCCGGTGCCGGTCACGAAAACGCCGGTCATGCCACCAACTCGCCATATAAAATGTGATAGGTCGCGGTAAACTCGTCCTCCAGCGACGCCAGCAAGCGGCGCATCGCACCGGCCGCCAAAGGCTGATGGCCAGGGGCCGGCTCGCCGGCGCCAAGCGCCTTCAAGCTGCGCACAAAATCATGGCCATCGGCATAAGGCTGCTGCAGAAGCTCTTCTTCAATCTGCGTAGAAAACCCCGGCGGCCAGGGAAAATCGGCGGCGCCGGGATAGGCCGGCGTTCCGCTGGTCAAGCCGAGCGCCCGATGGGCGGCCCGCCATTCCTGGAAAGTTTGAACGCCCAGGGTCGCAAACATCATGCGCCCCCCGGGCGCCAAGAATTTGCTGAGCCGCTCAATGCCCTTACCGAGATCGACAAACCATTGGAATGCAAGATTGGAGACGATCAGATCGAAGGGTCCCTCTAACCCCTCCGGCCGCTCGCCGTCGACCACCTGATAGCGGGCGCGATCCCCGATCCGTCCACGGCATCGCGCCAGCATAGAGGCGGCGATATCGGTCAGCAGTAAATCGGCATTGGGAAAAGCCTCGGCCAGATGGCTGCTGAGGAAACCGGTGCCACAACCGATTTCGACGATGCGAAGGGGGGCGGCGATGGGGGCGTCAATAATACGGGCGGCCAAACGGCTGGCCACCAGCCATTGGACATCGGCGGCCATATCATAGCTGCTGGCCTTGTTCGAAAAGGCCCTGGTGATCCGGTCTTTCTGGCGCTCGGTCATCATGACCGCTCTTCTAGCAGGGTTTGGAGCTGTTGGGCACACCAGTCGGGGGCTTCGAGCGGCAAAAGATGGCCGCCCTCATGCCAGCGGATGGACGTTTCGGGAAAAGAGGCCTGGGTTAACGCCGTCCTGGCGATGGGGTCGCTCCGGCCGGCCAGAACAAGGTCGGGGATTGCCGGACGTTCGTCCCAATCAAGTAAAGCCTGCACACCGGCTTTCAGTCGGTTTGCGTCCAAGCGGGTAACGGGGGGCGGCTTGCCGCCGCATTGGGTGATGAACTGGTGATGGACCTGACCGGGCTGATCGTCTAACCGGCCTATCATGCGATCCAGGACGCGGGGCGCCCAACCGTCGGGGAAGTCGGGGGCGCGACTGAACCGCGGAAAGCCATTGATAGAAACCAGGGCCTGCCAGGCCAGCGGCCGTTCATGCAGCAGCCATAGCAAGCCATAGGAATGGCCGACGGCCACCACCGGCCTGCCCTCGGGCAGCGCCGGGCGGCTGGGGGCGGCGACAAAACCAAGATCCCAGCTCACCGTCTCAACAGACCCCAGGGCCGCGCGCAGGGGATTCCAGAAGCTGGCGTCAAAGCCCCAGCCATGCACCAGCAAAAGGATCGGGGTCATGGCGGCCCTGCCAGGCGTTGGACTGCCTGGGTCAGTTGGTCGACTTGCTGGTCGCTATGGTTCGCACAAAAAGTAAAGCGAATGCGGCTTTGTCCGGCCGGTACGGTGGGCGGGCGGATGGCGATGGCCAGCAATCCCTCGGCCTCCAAAGCTTTTGCCAGATCCAGCGCCCGCTGCTCCGGGCCAAGAATAAGCGGCACGATTTGGGTCGTCGAGCTGCCGGTATCCCGGCCCGCGGCCTGCAAGGCGGCGCGAAAATCACCGGCGATTTTCGCCAGATGGCGACGCTGGCTGTCCAGCTGGGGGATAAGATCCAGCGCCGCGTCCATCGCACCCAGCACCGCCGGTGGCAGGGCCGTCGCATAGATCAGGCCAGCGCAGCGGTTGACCAGGAAATCCCTGAGGGCGGCACTGCAGGCGGCATAGGCGCCAAAGCCGCCTAAGGCCTTGCTGAAGGTTCCCATGACCAGACTGCGGTTTGAGCCCTTGGCCAAACCGAAGCCATCGGGGCCGAGGACGCCGGTGGCATGGGCCTCGTCAAGATAAAGAAAGGCCTGATATTTGTCGGCCAGTCGGGTCAGTCCGGTCACATCAGCGCAATCGCCATCCATGCTGAAGACCGTTTCGGTGACAATGAAGCTTGGGCGATCGTCCCGGGAATGTTGGGCCAGCAGCTGGTCCAAATGGCCAAGATCATTGTGACGGAAACGGATCTGCTTGACGCCGGCAGCCTGACAGCCCTGGATCAGGCTGGCATGGTTCAATTTATCGCAAAAAACCAGAGGTTCGGCGCCCAAGGCACGGCGATCCAAAAGAGCCGGCAGGATCGTGGCATTGGCCTGAAAGCCGGAAACGAAAACCAAAGCCGCTTCGCTGGCTTTTCCGGCGGCAATTTTGGCCTCGATCATAGAAAAGGGCGCAATATTGCCGGTGACCAGACGGGAAGCGCGCGTGCCCGCGCCCCATTCTTGGGCATAGTCCCTGGCCCGGCTGATCAGCAGCGGGTGACGGGACAGGCCGAGATAGTCATTGGAAGAAAAATCCACCAGCGGCCCTTGGCCGTATTCGACCTGGCCCTCCGCCGCGCGCTGCGCCGGGCGCAACCGCCGGCGGCGGCCCGCTTCAGTCAGCGCGCCAAGATAACGGCTCCAACGATCTTCAAAATCATAGGCTGGCATAGAGCGATCTAAAGGGTTTTTTTCAAGCAAGCAAAGATGCTATTAACCTGGATTACTCGCACTGTCACGAGACGCAATCAATAGAGGGTCGTTGTTATGGCTGTCGCCAATCTTGTTGCTAACCCCATGTCTCAGTCCTTATCGGGTCCGCAAGACGGTCTAAGACATGACTGGTCAGTCAACGAAATTGAGCAGCTGTTTGCCCTGCCGTTCAATGATCTTTTGTTCAAGGCAGCCAGCGTTCATCGGCAAAATTTTGATCCTAATCGGGTGCAAATCAGCCGCCTGCTTTCAATTAAGACCGGCAAATGTCCCGAGGACTGTCAGTATTGTCCGCAAAGCGCCCATCATGATACCGGCGTTGAAAAGGAAGATTTGCTGGATGTCGAGGCGGTGCTCGAAGCGGCCCGTGCCGCCAAAGAGTCCGGCGCTTCGCGGTTCTGCATGGGGGCGGCCTGGCGTGGTCCCGGCAAGGATTTTGATCGCGTTTTGCGGATGGTTGAAGGGGTCAAGGCCATGGGCCTTGAGACCTGTGCCAGCCTTGGGCTGTTGACCGGCGAACAGGCGCAACAATTGAAGGGCGCCGGGCTCGATTATTACAACCATAATATCGATACCTCACCCAAACATTACGAACAGATCATCTCTACCCGCAGCTTCGAGGACCGCTTGGATACTTTGGGCCATGTTCGTGAGGCGGGCATGAAGGTCTGTTGCGGCGGTATCGTCGGCATGGGGGAAAAACAGGATGATCGCGCCGAGATGCTGCAGACCCTGGCAAATATGCCGATGCATCCCGACAGCGTGCCGATCAATCTATTGATT
>DUZC01000108.1 GCA_013349735.1 Rhodospirillaceae bacterium | reverse complement strand
GATCAAGCGCATGCTCAGCATCGACAAAGGCACAGGTCCCACCTTTTTTCTGCGCTTCGGCGATAACGTGAAGCGCCAAGGTCGTCTTGCCGGAACTTTCCGGCCCATAGATTTCGACAATGCGGCCCCGTGGCAAACCACCAATACCAAGCGCCAGATCGAGCCCCAGCGATCCGGTGGAAATGGATTCGGTCTCCACCACCTCGCGTTGCCCCATACGCATAATTGAACCCTTGCCGAAAGCCCGTTCGATCTGCGTCAGGGCGGCATCCAAAGCTTTGTTCTTGTCCATCGTATCCTTGTCCACCAGGCGAAGAGCAGTCTGGGTCATGAAGAGGTCCCCTCTTATTTCACAAGACGATCAGGCGATGCAATGCGCAACTATGTACACGCTTTGTTCCTGTTCGCAAGCGAAAATCGTTCTTCGTCTGTTCTGTCAACGGGGGTTTTCCAAAACTTCCTTGACCTTCCCGGCCAACTGCTTGAGAGAAAAGGGCTTTGGCAAAAAATGGATGCCGTCTTCGCCGGAAAATTCGCCAAGCGCCACATCCTCGGAATAGCCTGACATCAAAATAACCTGAATGCTGGGCCTTTCCATTCTGACCAGGCGAGCCAGGGTGGCCCCGTCCATTCCCGGCATCACCACATCCGTGACCAGGACATCAATGCGGGTATCGCCGCGCAAAACGTCGAGCGCGCTTTCACCGGAACGGGCTTCCAGCACTTGATAGCCTTTATTGCGCAGGGCTCGCGCGCCGAACAAGCGTACGGCGTCCTCATCCTCGACAATTAAAATGGATTCCGTGCCGGTCAGGTCGCCGCTATGCGGCGGGCCCTCGACGGCCGCCGGTTTACTTTGTTTGGTCGTTTCCGTCGCATCGAAGCGCGGCAGATAGATGGTGAAGATGGTGCCCTTACCGGGCTTGCTATCAACAAAAATGAAACCGTCCGTTTGCCGGACGATCCCGTAAACCGTCGACAGCCCGAGCCCAGTCCCGGCGCCGACTTCCTTGGTAGAAAAGAAGGGCTCGAAAATGCGACCCAGAGTTTCGGCACTCATTCCGGTCCCGGTATCTGCGGCCTCGATGACCACATAGTCGCCGCTGGGCATGACATCGGCCCCCCGTTGAAAGGGGCGTTCGACATGAACTGCCTTGGTGGTAATGGTCAGTTGACCGCCGCCAGGCATGGCATCCCGGGCATTGACCGACAAATTGATGATGACCTGGTCGAACTGTCCCGGATCAACCCGCACCAATCCAAGATCCCGGCCATGGGCGATGGACAGGGTGATGGTTTCGCCCAGCAGGCGGCGCAAAAGATTCGACAAATCCGCCAGGGCGTCGGTCACATCAAACAGCCGTGGCTGAAGGGCCTGACGCCGCGAGAACGCCAGTAATTGGCGGACCAGACTGGCCGCACGATTGGCGTTCTGCTTTACTTGCATGATATCAGCGAACGAGGTATCGCCAGGCCCATGCCGCTGCAACAAGAGATCGCAAAAACCGATCATCGCCGTCAAAAGATTATTAAAATCATGGGCAATGCCGCCGGCCAATTGGCCCATGGCCTGCATTTTTTGACTTTGGGCGAATTGAATTTCCAGGTTTTTCTGTTCAGTTGTGTCAATAAAATGCAGCATCAAACCCGAAACCGAGCCCTCTTCGGCGGTGGGGCTGACATAAAGCGTCGCCGCCATGTCCCGGCCCTCGGCCGCCAGACGTACCGGCAAATGCCCACCGGCCGACACCCCCATCAAGACGCGCGACAATTGATCAGCACAAGCATCCCGATGTTCGGCGGTCACCAATTGAATAACCGGTCGGCCCGCGATGGCTTCGGCTTCGCGACCAATCATGGCGGCAAAGGTCGAATTGCAAAGATTGACGGTGGTATCCGGATCCACCAGCACAATGCCAACGGGCGCATCCTCGAACAGCCAGCGGAAGCGACGTTCGGCTGCCTTTAGGACCCTTTCCAGATGACGTTCGGGCATGAGATCGCGAACTACGACGGAACGGGTCAGGGTCTCGCCGCCTTCGTCAAAGACTGTATGGGTTACAAAGGCCTGGAAAATTTCTCCATTGCGCCCACGCAGACGCATTTCGGCACGGTCCTCTTCGGGATTGGGAACAACGCCCAGCACCTCGCGCAAAGACAAACCAACCAACTCTTCGGCGGAACGGCCAATCCATTCGGCCAGCCGCTGATTGACAAAACGGAAACAGCCCTCGGTATCCGCCGAATAAAAGCCAACCGGCAAAAAATCAACAAAGTCCGCCAGCATTTCATGCTCGCGCCGCAGGGTTTCATCGATGGCCCGCCGGGACGAAACATCTTCTACCGTCCACAACACCCCGCCACCCGCCAATGAAAAGGCGGACAGCGCAAACCATTCGCGGGCTCCGTCGACACCCGTCAGGGTCACCTCCGCAGAATGCGTTCCACCTTGCGCCGCCGCTGCCCGCAACCGGGCAAATTCCTCAAGCGCCCGTTCATCGCCCTGCGCCCGACCGGCCAGATAGAAGCAAGGGTCATGGGGCGGCCCGAATAATTCACTGGCCAGGCCCGATCGCAACAGTTCACGTCCCTGGCCATCGACCACCAGCCGACCGCGGCGATCAACTTGCAAAGCGGCTTCCAGCCGATCACCCCGTTGCAATTGGTGCCGTCGCTGCGCCAAAGCGTAGGACAGACCGCCAACCCCGGCGAGGCCAGAGGCAGCCAGGATCAGTGCCGTCACAATCCCGCCAGGAAGCAAAGTCGGCCGCAAAACAAGGCCGAGCAGCAAGGCGATGGCAACAGAAGCCAGCCAGACCGACGGACGCCGTGCCGCCTCAGCGAACCAGCTTGCCTTTGAGGCGAAGAACATAACTGATAACCTCGGCCACGGCCTTGTAATGTTCAGGAGGAATTTCCGCATCAATTTCGACCGTCGCGAACAATGCGCGCGCCAGCGGCGGGTTCTCGACGATCGGCACCTTATGCTCTTCGGCGATTTCGCGAATCTTAAGAGCCACAAGATTCTGCCCTTTGGCAACCAAAAGCGGTGCCGTCATCGAGTCCGCATCATAGCGCAAGGCACAGGCGTAATGGGTCGGATTGGTGACCACCACATCGGCCTTTGGAACGGCCGCCATCATGCGGTTGCGGGCCCGTTGCAAACGCAAGGCGCGAATGCGCGATTTGACTTTCGGATCGCCCTCGGTTTGCTTGTGTTCGTCTTTTACTTCTTGCTTGGTCATGCGCAACTTCTTCATGAAGTTGAAGCGCTGATAGGCCCAATCCGAAGCGGCGATCACCACCATCACCAGCACCACCGCCAGCAGCAGATGAACCAGCAGATTATGAATGAATTCCAGAATCGCCGGCATTTCCATGGCCGGCAGATGTTCAAGCTCTTTGATCCTGGGCCTTAAAATCATCCCGCAGAGGATGGCCACCACCGCCAGCTTGGCCATGCTTTTTGCCAGTTCCATTACGGCCTGCAGAGAAAACATCCTGCCAAACCCGGCCAAGGGATTGATCTTCCCCAGATCTGGAACCAGCTTGCGGGTCGAAATCGTCCATCCGGTTTGAGAAATCGAGGAAGAAAGTCCAACCAAAAACAGAAATCCCAAGGGCATCAACAGGACCAAGCCGACATTTGCCGCCAAATGGCCAAGCAACTCGGCCAGTTCCTGCTCGCTTCCCACCCTTATGCTATCGGCGCGTTCGAGAAAATTCGCCAGATAGGCTTTCAACCGACCCATCATCATCGGGACCATCAACCAGACGACGACGGTAATCGCCAGCAGCATGGCCACCGTCTTGATCTCTTGGGACTGAGGAATATCGCCCTCTTCGCGGGCGCGACTGAGCCGTCGGTCTGTTGGTCGTTCGGTTTTTGAGTCGTCGTCTTCAGCCATAGGTCACCCTTGCGCCAGGAATGCCCCGATGCCTTCCCTGAAATGACGGAGAAACCATAACATGACTGCCGGCAAGGTCAGCATCACGATGCTGAGACCACCCAAAATCTGCAACGGTTGGCCGACGAAAAAAACCTGCATCTGGGGCACCAGACGGTTCAGCAGTCCCAGCGCCGTGTTAAAGGCCAGACCGAACACAAAAATTGGCGCCGCCAACTCAATTCCCACCATAAAACTTGACGACATGGTCCGCACCATGATCCCCGAGAAATCCTCAAGCGGAAGGTGACCAAGCGAGCCAAAAAGCTCATAACTGTCAACCAATGCCTGCAAAAACAAATGATGCAGATCGGTCAGCAAAATCAGAGATGTCGCAGTAATACTAAGAAAACCGGTCAGTAACTGACTTTGCTGAGCGGTCACCGGGTCAACGGCAAAGGCGTTGGTCAAACCCACAGAATAGCCGATCACATTGCCCGCGATATCCAATGCCGAGAGCAAGGTCTGGGCAATCAAGCCAAAAAAGAGACCGATGCTGGCCTCGACAGCGACGGCGGAAGCCATCGGCAACACCGCATGGGGAACCACCGGCAAATGCGCACGGACCACCGGCTCGATCAGAAAAGCCAAGGCGACGGCCAGCAGCAGGCGGGCGCGGGCGGTTACGACGGCGCTGCCAAGCCCTGGAAAAAACATAATGGCCGCGCCCAATCTGGCGAAAACCAAGGTGACTTGAAAGACGTCGGTGGCGAGAAGGTCCTTAAGCAAAACCTATCCACCGGCAATGGCACGATCCATCACCGAATGGGTGAAGTCCGTCAAAGTATGTAACATGAAGGGTAGGAAGATCAGCAAGGTTAAGAAGACAAGCACAACTTTCGGCACAAAGGTCAGGGTCATTTCCTGAATTTGCGTCAAGGCCTGGAACAGGGAAATCGCCAAACCAATGGCCAGACCGGCCAGCAGCGGCGGGGCCGCCACCTTCAACATCACCACCATGGCTTCGCGGGCAATGCTGATGAGATCGGCCTCGGTCATGATGAAATCAAATCGGCATACGAAGGATGTCGTTATAGGCGGAAATCACTTTATCGCGAACCGCCACCACCGTCTGCAAGGTCATCTCGGCATTGTTAACGGCGGCCACCACATCCCGCACATCCGCTTTGCCGGTGATGGCCTGCTTGGACAATTCTTCGCTCTTTTTGCTGGCATCAATAGCCGCATTGACGCCTTCCTTAAGCATACTGGCAAAATCAGGCCCGGCGCCTTCGGTCGCCGCCGCATCGCCCCCGCTGCCTGCGCCGGTTACCGACTTGGCGGCAGTGTTGTAAGCGGCAATGGCGTCGGTAATACTGTTGATAGCCATAGCATGGTCCAGTGTGATTAAAAGTTTGGGTTAAACCCGTTTATTTCAACATATCTACAGTGTGCGAGAGCATCGTCTTCGAGACCCCAACCACATTGAGATTGGCTTCGTAGCTGCGCTGAGCCTCGCGCATATCCATGAGTTCAATCAATGGGTTGATATTTGGCGACATGACATAGCCATTGCTGTCTGCGGCAGGATGTTGCGGATCGTATTTTTTCGGGAAATCCGACCGGTCAACATCGACCTTTTTAACCTGCACCAGACTATTGCCGTTCGCCTTGTCCAATACATTGCGGAAGGTCACCACCTTGCGGCGATAGGGCAGGCTGTCCGGGCTGCTGGGCAGCGAGTCGGCATTGGCTATGTTTTCCGACACAACACGGATGCGCTCGGACTGCGCCTTCATGCCCGACACCGCCACCAAGGAGGCTTTATTCAGATCATCCATGGCTCACGCGCCTATTTTCGTCAGCCGCCGCATCACACACCACCCTTATCAAGGGCGGTTCGCAACAGCGCCAAATGTTTCATGAA